>JAHDBB010000137.1:0-6064 GCA_020630635.1 Chitinophagales bacterium | reverse complement strand
TTACATCTCCTTGATGTATTTGTTGACCAAGAAAGACTTTTGTAAGTTGGTCAATTTGCCAGCGATACTATAGTCATACAACTTGTCGTCATACTTTAAGATGAACCCACCTAGAATACTTTCATCTATGATAGATTCGATTTCTACCTCACTGACATCTTTTTTGTTTTTCTTGATAATGCCCTTGATTTTGGCAACCAATTCATCATTAATCGGAACAGCCGTTGTAACGACAGCCGTTGAGATTTTTTTATGAACATTGTATTGTTCGATAAAAGCATCTACAATTTCAGGGATATGTCCCTCCCGTCTTTTTTTGACAATGATTTCGTAAAAAGAATAGGTAAGTTTATTGACTTTGCCTTCAAATAGGTTTTTGAGGATACTTAGCTTTTTGGAAGGGGTAATGATGGGGCTTTTGAAGAATAAAAAAAGTTCTCTATTGGACAAATCTTCTTTGAGTTGAGTAATGTCCTTGTTCACTTCTTCAAGGGTCCCTTGTTCTATAGCTAAGTCCATAATAGATTTGGCATAACGATTGCCTAATTTAGATACGGCCATACTAGGTTGGACTTTTTATAAAAGACCCCCCAATCATTATAAAGGTGGATGAAGAGTCCTTATTTTTTTGATAAAAAGACTGAATGAATCAAAAGGATACAGATATACACGTTTAAAACTAATTTTTTTTCTTTGGAGCGGACGGTTGGTGCTTCGTTGTGATAGAAAGTCCCGCTATCCGTTCTTATTGCTGTAGCCAAGCTATCCCGCAAGTCTTTTCGACTTGTGGTATCCCCAATATACAGCAATACCACTGCTATCGGGGCTAGTTGGTTATGGTTCCAACTGCTATTAGACAGTTAGTTTTGAAGTATATCTTAATTAAGATTCAATTTTTCGATTTCTTGTGCAATGAAAGCCTCATGGTCAGAAGGTGTAGCGAGTTCTCTTTTTAAGACTTTTTTCGCTAAATCTACTGTTGAGTTGCCAATCATGTTTTTTACGTCGATGATGGCAGCCATTTTTTGGTTTTCGATTTCTTGCATTGCCTTTTCCGTTTCTTTACGAGCTTCTTCTTTGGCATCTTCTTTAGCCTTTGCAATGATTTGCTCACGCATTTCTTTTGCCTCTTTAAGAATTTTGACTCTTTCTTCTTTTGCCTCGTTTATGATACGTTCATTGTCTGCTTGCAGTTGAGACATTTCATTACGTGCTTTTTCTGCCTGTTGCAAAGCATCATCAATGCTCTCAGAACGTTGTCTAAGGGCATTACCAATAGGTTTGAAGGCAAAACGACCTAAAAGAAACCACAATATTAAGAAGATAAGAGTCGTCCAAAAAATCAGACCCAAATCTGGAGTAATTAAGGCGGTACTGCTACTTTCCAATAAAATCATGTTTCGATAGTTTTAGCTGATTTTGAAAATGAGCTAGTAGAGGGATGTACCATTAAACTTTGAAAGGTGACAAGTGAATAGCAATAAGTGATAATTAGGTTATAATATCATTCGTTCTATTGAAACTTGGTTCTTTTTCTAAATTTAATGGTACACCTAAAATAAAAATTATTAAAATAAGACATTTCGACATAAATCTTAGAAAAACACAGTTTGGTAGAAGTGGAGACCGTAACGATCTAGCCCCGATAGTAGTGGTATTCGTGTGAAGCGTTGGCTTCGTAAAACGTTGGCTACACGAATAAGAACGGATAGCGGGACTTTCTGTAACGATGAAAGTCCAACCGTTCGCTCCTCTAACAAGAAGAAAACTACCAACAAGAGAGAATGTCACTTGCCACTATCAACTGGTCACTAATCCGAAAGAATTTATATCTCTGTCGATTGATTACACCAATAAAGATGCAACGATTGCGAATAAGGCTGCACCCTCTATAAGTGCTGCTGCAATAATCATATTGGTTCTGATGTCACCAGTTGCTTCTGGTTGTCGAGCAATACCTTCCATCGCTTTACCACCGATCTGTCCGATACCGATGCCTGCACCAACTGCCGCTAATCCTGCTCCTAACGCTGCTAAACCTGTCATAATATTTATTTTTGAGAGTTTAGAAAAATTAATTTATGTTTTTTATATGGTTTGGTCCCAAAGGACCTTGTTTTTCTATTTTTGAAATCGTGCCTCTTAGTGAGCGTGTGCATGATCGTGGTCATGTTCTTCTACTGCCAATCCGATAAATAAGGCAGAGAGCATCGTAAAGATATAGGCTTGTAAGAAGGCTACGAATAATTCAATGACATTCATAAACAAAACAAAAGGAACTGCAATGGCAATACCACCAGCAGCTCCTGCTAGGGATGTTCCCATTTTTCCAAAGATGAATATCAAACTTACCAAACTTAAAATGATAATGTGTCCACCTGATATATTGGCAAACAAACGAATCATCAATGCGAAAGGCTTGGTAAAAATTCCAATAAATTCTAAAACGGCTAAGATGGGCTTCAAAGCAATGGGTAAACCTGGCATCCAGAAGATGTGTTTCCAGTAGTCTTTGTTGCCATTGAGGTTGATCATCAAAAATGTGAAGACTGATAATACAAAAGTTACTGCAATATTGCCTGTTACATTGGCACTACCAGGAAAGAATGGAATCAACCCAAGAAGATTACAGATTAAAATGAAGAAGAAAACGGTCAATAAGTAAGGAGTGAATTTCTCATACTTAGGTCCGATATTGGCTTTTGCCACATCTTCTCGGATAAATACAATCAATGGCTCTAAAAAACCTTGTAAGCCTTTGGGGGCTTGTCCTTCTCTTCTCTTATAAGCTCCTGCTACAGAAAAGAAAATGAGGCATAAAATCAATGAAGCCAATAACATCGTGAAGACATTCTTGGTGATTGAAAAATCAATAAAATTAGAACCATCTACAGTTTTGACTCTCCCATGATCCAACTTATAACCATTGTGTGTTTTATGTCCGTGTTCAAATTTGCTAGACAAAAACATATCGAACTTTCCTTTGTCACGATTGTAAAGGATGCATGGTAATGGGATGGAAAAATCGCCGAGTACATGGAACTCATTGGCATCTGCAAGGTGATGCATAATCATCCCTGTCACATCGAACTCGCCATCTTCTGGGTGGTCATGGCTATCACCATGATTATTTCCTGCATGAGCTGCATTCGATTTTCCATGACCTTTGTGATCATGATTTTGTCCACTATGATTGTGGGGATGTTTGTGTCCTTTGTGGTTGTGGTTGTCTCCATGACCTTGTGCATTGACTAAAGGAGTTGCAACAAAACTAGCCAAAGCGATAAATAAGACCGAAACAAAAAATTTGAATTTTGTATGAATCACGAGCCGTCCATTTGGTTTTTAGGCTGCAAAGGTAGCTATTTATAAGACAATAATAAAGGAATGTAGCAAAAAAATAAGTATATGGGAAAGTGTAAAAGGCACACTTTTAGCTATTTAGGGATGGATACATTGGACGATTTTGAGAATGTTGGAAAGATGATAGCACTTTTGTATCAAATTTGGTCTTATAATTTTTCGATTTCTTCTTGGGTTAAGTCTGTTATGTCTACAATCATTCCTATATCATAACCTTTCTCTTTGAGTTTTTGAGCAGTCTCTTTTTTGCCTCTTTTCTCACCTCTTTTCTCAGCGTTCTTAATTTCGTCTTCTCTCATCTGTATAATAGAAGCATTCTTTGCCATTGCCATTTCATAGTGCATGCGTTGGTCAGGAGTCATTTTGCTTTTATCCAATTTTTTCATTGCTTGCTCTATCCAATCTTCTGTAAGAAATGAAGGAAGTTGCTTGGTTTCTTCGACTTGTTCTAAGTTCTTCATAAGATAAATGAGTTTGTCTAAATCTGATGTAATCTCTTGAGCTTGTTTATCAAATTTAGCAATTTCTACGATAACATGCGAAATCTGACTATCCATTTCTTCACCTTTTTGGTTTTTTAACCTTCCAAAATGATAATATTCTTTGGATTGATGAAAAACAGATTCAACTAAAAAACCAATACAATAAATGGGAGTCAGATCATTAAAACGATAATTTCCTTTCTTTACCATTGTATTAAATTTTTGAAAAGCATAGAACTTGGTTCGTTGTATGAAGTATTTGTAGTGTCCTACTTGCATCTCTACAATAAACACTCTTTTGTTTTCATCTTCACAAATCAAGTCATATAGTCCGCCTCTGGCTTTTTCTGTTATACCAACAAACTCATTTGTTAGAAATACAACTTTCTTGATAGGTGTATCAGATTGAATAAGTGTTTGAATGGCTTTTCTTAAAAATCTTGTATCTGATTCATCTGCAAAAACAGCTTTGAAACCGTAATCAGAAAGTAGGGATATAAAGCGTTTTTCTTCCTTTTTCATGTCTTATTTTTGTTGGTTATTTCATTAAATCACTCCTCATAAAACTCAAAACACCCTACATCTGGTCGCTCCCCATTAGGACGCATCCTTTCATCAAAGTCAAGAGGCGGAAAATCTACCGAATTGCTACCCAAATCAATGGCAGGTGAAAGCGGATGAAGGCGATAATCTCTTTCTATTCTATCTACAAAAAGCGTATCCGCAGGATCAGGATTTTTGATGCAATCCACAAAAGTCAAGGTATCAATATTTCGTTCTGTTCTCAATAAGCAATTTTCAAAAAGATAACTAATGGCATCTCCTCCTTCCAATTGTGGAGCAATGGCGAGTTCTTCACTTTCAATTCCATAAATAATACAATTTTGGAAAGATAAGTCGGTTGGAGCTGTAATAACTTGAAGCGTATTTTCGTCAATGGGAACTTCGATAGCATTGGAAACGCTGATAATGGGATCACGATGATTGACGGTTCCACCATAGTTAGCAAAGGTACAATGCGTGAATCCATAAGCTCCTCCAAAGCTGGTTTGTAGATTATTTTCTCCACAAGTATGAATCAAAGAGTTGGTCCCGATGGCAGCACTCAAAAATCCACTAATGCCCGATAAAAAACAATTTTCGATAATCGAATTGTTGAGATAAAGAAAGGGCGCATTTTCGGCTGTAAAATCTCCAATATCAAAATCACTGGTCAAAATCGAACCCATTAAAAATCCATAAATTCCATTTTTCAAATGTGCATAATTGACGTTGGCTTGGCTTCCTCGCAATAACTCAATCGCAAACCATTGGGCGGGTTTATCATCAAAAAACTGTTCCAATCGGTCTCCTTGAAAAGTTACCATACTATCTACTCGTCCATTGATATTAAGGGTTCCTTCTACCAAAAAACGGGCATTTCGATGCATGTGGATTCGGACTCCTTCTTCAATATTCAACTCACAATCTTCGGGGACATACACAACATTGTAAAAGACATAAGGTAGATCATCTCGCAAAGTGGTATCACAGATTTCGATATTATTGAAGAAGACAGCATTTTGTCCGTAAGCTGTTAAAAGCACCTTTTGTTGATTGCCATTGGTTTGAAATAGAATGGAATCCTCCAAAATAAAGGGCTGTGTATTGTCATCGGGATTAACCGTTACTTCGACAAACACATATAAGCTATCTTCGGCTTCGATGGTTATATCCGAAAAGGAACTTCCTGAAATTCCGTCCACATTCATCCGAAATTGGGACGACTCTCCACCTGCCAACATAATATCGGTTTGAATATTTTGATTGTGTGGATTGACAATTTTAAAAAACTCGGTGGTGGAACCCACTTGGGTAAAAACGGTATCGAAGGCCAAAGTATCTGTTGTAAATTTCAATACATCATCGGAGTCTGTCGTAAATCCTTCGTCTCTACAAGCAGGAATTAATAACAGACAACATGCTGTGAGCAAAAGAAGTGCAAAAGTGTAGTTAAGTATTTTCAATTATTTTTGTTTTTCTTTTTGAAGATTTTTTAGGAGAGAACGGTTATTACTCTTTCATCGTCACAGGTCTCCCCGCTATCCGTTCCTATGAATGCAGCCTCGCCACAACCCACGCCAACGCTTGTGCATTCATACCACTACTATCGGGTCTATTTGATAAAGGATAGAACATATAGTAACTGAACCGTTTTAGAATTTAGATATTTGAAATTA
>JAHDBB010000136.1 GCA_020630635.1 Chitinophagales bacterium | reverse complement strand
GTTTACAAAACACCTCAAAAAAAACCTGCAAAAATTTATTTGACACTGTACTAAGAATCTTTTTTAGAGGAGAGAACGGTTTTACACTTTCATCGTCACGGGTCTCCCCGCTATCCGTTCTCATTGCTGCTGCCCCGTTTTAGGTAGCCAACGCAAATGCAGCAATACCACTTCTATCGGGTCTAGTTGGTTGAGGACACTCCCTCAAAAGTTTTGTTTCTAAAATGATTCCGTTACAATCGGTTGAGACCTTAACGACCTAGCCCCGATAGTAGCGGTATAAATGTAAAGCGTTGGCTTAGTAAAACTTAGCTGCATTTATAAGAGCGAATAGCGGGACTTTCCATGACGACGGAGCATCCCACCTTTCGCTCCTAAAAAACAATTAAACCTAAGAATATTTACTATTATTTACCACAATCCCGACAATCAATGATTTCTTCAACCGTATAAGGGAATAAAGCGGAACTTAAGCTACTACAGATATTGGGGTCTAAATTTACAACTTCTACGGTATAAATACCTGGCGCTGTTGGTGGATAATAGGGGATGCCTTCTATCACTGCAACCAATTCTCCATCTAAGTACCAGTAATAAACCAAATCATCATTGTTCGGTAAAGGATTCGGCGGATTTTCAGAATCAATAACGTATAAATGATTTCCGTCACAAACTCTGTCAATAGCAACCGAACCAAGATCAGAATTTGGTGTCACTGTAATATCTAAAGTAGCCGTCGCTAAACAACCATCTTCATTGATGACGGCTACATACAATTGTGTAGAAGGTCCATTATAGTTATTAGGCAAAGGATTATTTCCCGACAAAGCGTCTGCTTCAGAGGCATAATACATCACATTTCCTGTGACATTCATTTGCCCAAGTATCTCCTCATTTACATCATTTAAGTCAAAACTGGCAATACCACTTCCAATTTCTGTTTCGCATCTCTGTAAAGTAGCAGGAAATATCGAAGGGGCATTTAAAAGATTCACTTCCACGATTCCAGGTTCAGAACTACATCCCCCCACAATAATGGTCAAGGTATAAATACCGATATTATCAATGGTCGGATTCTCAATCACAGGATTTTCTTCAAATGAGACAAATCCATTGGGACCTTGCCAGAAATAAGCTCCACCAGGCGGCAAATCAATATTGGCAAATAGTTCTATACTTTGTCCCAAACAAATGCCTGTTGTTCCATCTGGAACAGGTGGTAAAGGTGCATTGGGATCTTCAATGGTCACGAATTTATTGATGATGTCTGTACACCCATTGGGTGGTGTCACACTTACAATAAAGTAACCGCCTGTACATAAATTGTTAAGACTTACGACTGCTGGAGGACCTGCATTTCCTGCCACCATTGCAGTTGTATCTGTTGATCCAAAAATAAAGCGTACTTCATAAAAACCAGGTACTGGTCCAGAAAGTAAGGTAAAGGTTATAGAACCATCACAATCATCGCCATTTAACCCACAGTTAGAAGAGTTTGTCACAATGATTTCGCCTACGATTTTGGTTTGTTCTAAGAAAACTTCAATGGAATCTACAGCAGCTTCACAAGGTCCAACACCATCGGGATCATTACTGGTCCAATATAAAGTAACACTATTTCCAAATTCGCTAGCATCAGGAATATACGTTGCTTGAGTTGGGCTATTGGGGAAGTTGATCGTTCCCAGTCCACCCGACCATGTTCCAGAAGTTGCACTACCTCCCAGTATTGCTTCTAATGCAATGCCAGGAAACAGTTCTAAAGAATCTGGATCTGGCGCACAAATGGTATCGCCAATGGCTGAAATATCGACTAAAGGTAATTCATTAACAAAAACCTCAACGGTATCTGTCACACTAATACAAGGTCCTGCACCATCTGGATCATCCGTTGTCCATACAAATTGTAAGGTTACATTTGCTTCTCCCATCGCAGGCATATAGTTGACATTCGTACTAGTAGTAGAAGGTGTAAATGTACCTGTTCCATTTACCACACTCCAACTTCCTGTGCCATTGGTGTTGACCATCAAGTCTATACCATCTAGCTCGCAAACATTGGGTAAAGTGGCTGATGCTACTGCTGTAGGAATGCTATTGAACATAATCTCTACTTCATCAAAAACGGAAGGACAGGGTCCATCTGGATCATCACTTGTCCAAGTTAAAGTAACGGTGCTTCCAGCTTCAAAAGGTGCAGGTGTGTAGGTTGCATTGATGCTATTAACATCATCAAAAAATCCTGCGCCTCCACTCCAAGTTCCACTCATCGCACTTCCACCTAAAGCTGCATTCAGCATAACGGGAATTGCTCCACAAACCTCTTGGTCATCTCCTGCATTCACAGTAGCTGCTTCATTAATGGTAATTAAAACTTCGTCACTGGAAGCAGTACAAGGTCCAGGCGGATCATCAGTTGTCCAAGTTAAAGTAATGGTTGTATTAACCTCGCTAGGAGTCGGTGTATAAATAGCCTTTACATCATTTACATCGCTAAAGGTTCCATTGCCTCCACTCCAAGTTCCTCCCATTGCACCTCCACCAACTATTGCTTCTAAGAAAACCATATCTCCTTCGCAAAGTGTTTGATCAGATCCTGCGTTAGCGTTGGCAGCGTCTCCGATCATAATTAAAACGGTATCACTGGCAGCCGTACAGGGTCCATCTGGATCATCACTTGTCCAAATCAATTCTATAGTTGAGTTCATTTCATTAGTAGCAGGTGTATAATTAGCATTAGGATTGGTCACGTCATCAAAGGTTCCATTACCTCCACTCCAAGTTCCTCCTACGGCAGCTCCACTAGAAACTGCCATCAATTGAACTACTTCTCCTTCACAAACCATTTGATCAACTCCTGCATTAGCCATTGCCACATTATTAATCGTTAACATTAAGCTATCACTTTCGGACATACAAGGTCCAACGGGATCATCACTCATCCAAGTTAATGTGATAGTACTTCCATACTCTGAAATATCTGGTGTATAAATCGTACTGGAATTGGTGGCATCATCAAAGATTCCATTACCTCCACTCCACATTCCACTTGTTACACCACCATCTAACGTTGCCATCAAATTGGCTACTTCACCAGCACAAACAACTTGATTGGCTCCTGCATCTACTTCAGCAGCAGACAAAATAGTAATCACTATCATATCTGCTAATGCTCCACAAGGACCATTGGGATCATTGGTGGTAAAGGTTAAATTAACAGTTCCAGCCAATATTTCATTGGTTGTAGGAATATAGGTAGCATTAGGATCAGCAGCATTGGGTAAAAAAGACCCGTCTCCACCTGTCCATAAACCACTTGTGGCTCCTCCTCCAATACTTGCTTCTAAAATGACAATAGGTGCATCACTACAAATTTCTTGATCGACTCCTGCATTTACCATTACATTGGGGTTGATAGTAATAATCACACTATCAAAAGCAGCTATACATGGTCCAGTAGGATCATCGCTTGTCAAAAGAAGTGTAACACTTCCTTCTGCTATTTCGTCGGTTGTTGGTGTATAAGTAGCATTTAATGTAGTGGCATTGGGTACAAAAGTACCATTTCCTCCTGTCCAAGTTCCTGTAGTCGTGCCTCCAGTAATAACGCCTTCTAAAGTAACCGCTGGTGCATCACTACAAACAGTTTGGTTTTCTCCACCTTCTACTGTCACAGGAACATCAAATGTCAAATCAACTAAATCACTAACGGCTGTACAAGGTCCGTCTCCATCTGGATCGGATGTGGTCCATTGTAAAGTGACTGTGGTTCCTACATCTCCCATATTAGGAATGTAAGAGGTAGTAGCACTATTGGGTGTAATAATAGTACCATTTCCATTAATAATATTCCATAATCCATTGTCACTACTACTATTAGAGGCATCTAACATAACAGTCGTTGTTCCACAGACAGTTTGGTCAGCTCCTGCACTAGCAAAAGGTTGTCCATTAAAGGTGATATTCACTACATCGGTGACCGCTTCACAAGGTCCAGCCCCATCTGGATCATTGGTTGTCCATTGTAAAATAATCGTTTGCCCTTCATCAGAGGCTAGCGCTTGATAAGTAGCTGTTGGTGAATTTACATTACTCAAACTTCCATCGCCATCTATAATCGTCCATATTCCACTTCCATTGCTTCCTGTAGCATCTAAAGCAACATCGGCAAAACCACAAATTACTTGGTCGGCTCCTGCATCTGCTTGGGCTGGCGTATTAAAGGTTAAGGTCATTTGGTCACTAACAGCGGTACAAGGTCCGTCTCCATCTGGATCAGATGTAGTCCACTCTAAAGTAACTGTTGTTCCTACATCACTAGTAGCTGGAATATAGTCTGTTGTTGCATTGGTATTGGCTACTATTGTACCATTACCACTCACTATATTCCAAACGCCATCTCCACTACTATTACTCGCATCTATGGTTGCATTCATCGCTCCACAAATTGTCTGGTCGGCTCCTGCATCTGCTTCTGGTTCTCCATTAAAAATAAGATTAACTACATCCATAACTGCTTCACACGGTCCTTCTGCTCCATCTGGATCGGCTGTGGTCCATTCTAAAGTAATGGTTTGGCCTTCATCAGAAGCTACTGCTTGATAGGTAGCGGTGGCAGAACTGGCATTTAAAAGGCTTCCATCTCCTGTCACAATACTCCACATTCCACTTCCATTACTTCCAGTAGCATCCAAAGTAACATCAGCAAAACCACAAATTATTTGGTCGGTTCCTGCATCTGCTTCGGCTGGAGTATTAAAGGTTAAGGTCATTTGGTCACTTACAGCAATACAAGGTCCATTTCCATCTGGATCGGATGTAGTCCACTCTAAAGTAACTGTTGTTCCTACATCACTTGCATTTGGAATATATTCTGTGGTCACATTGGTGTTGGCTACTATTGTACCATTACCACTCACTATATTCCAGACCCCTCCTCCACTACTATTACTAGCATCTATGGTTGCATTCATCGCTCCACAAATTATTTGGTCGGCTCCTGCATCTGCTTCTGGCTCACTGTTAAAGGTAATGTTGACTAAATCTCTTATAAAATTGCAAGGTCCATCTCCATCTGGATCATACGTTAGCCATTGTAAGGCAACTGTTTGTCCTTCATCAGAGGCTACTGCTTGATAAGTAGCTGTCGGTGAGCTAGCATTACTCAAGTTTCCATCTCCTGATATAATACTCCATATTCCACTTCCATTACTTCCTGTGGCATCTAAAACAACATCAGCAACACCA
Source organism: Chitinophagales bacterium (assembly GCA_020630635.1). Taxonomy (GTDB): domain Bacteria; phylum Bacteroidota; class Bacteroidia; order Chitinophagales; family UBA2359; genus JAHDBB01. Next base: position 6,881 of record JAHDBB010000136.1, on the reverse strand, counting down.
CAAATTATTTGGTCAGTCCCTGCATCTGCTTCGGCTGGTGTATTAAATGTCAGGGTCATTTGGTCACTTACCTCTACACAAGGTCCTGTATTATCTGGATCGGCTGTGGTCCATTCTAAAGTTACAGTCGTTCCAATGTCACTAGCATCTGGAATATAATCTGTAATTGTATTGGTATTCGCAACTATTGTACCATTACCACTTATAATATTCCAAACACCACTTCCACTACTATTGCTAGCATCTATGCTTGCATTCATTGCTCCACAAATCGTTTGGTCGGCTCCTGCATCTGCTACTGGTTCATCATTAAAAATAATATTTACCAAATCCGTTACAACAGTACATGGTCCTGTGCCATCTGGATCATTGGTCATCCATTCTAAGGTAATAGTTTGTCCTTCATCTGAAGCTACTACTTGATAAGTGGCTGTTGGTGAATTGGCATTACTCAAACTACCATCTCCTGTTACAATACTCCACATCCCACTTCCATTACTTCCTGTAGCATCTAAAGCAACATTAGTAATACCACAAATAATTTGGTCAGCTCCTGCATCTGCTTCGGCTGGCGTATTAAAGGTTATGGTCATCTCATCACTCACTTCTACACACGGATCAGCTCCATCAGGATCGGCTGTCGTCCATTCTAAGGTAATTACATTTCCTAAATCATTAACATCAGGAATATAAGTCGTCATAGCACTTGTTGGAGATAATACATTTCCATTTCCATTAGTTACACTCCAAATTCCGTTCCCACTACTGGCAGAAGCATCAATATCTACATTAGATAATCCACAAAATATTTGATTATCTCCTGCATTTGCTGTGGCTGGTACATTAAAACTTATTTCCAAAATATCCGAAACAGCAATACAAGGACCATCTCCATCCGGATCAGCAGTTGTCCACTCCAATTGTACAGTCGTACCAACATCTGCTGCAACAGGGTTATAATTAGTATTGGTATTATTGGCATTATCTAAAGTACCATTTCCATTGAGAATGTTCCAACTACCATTTCCATTAGCTGTAACACTAATAGCAAAAGCCCCATTAATTCCACATAAGGTAACGTCATCCATAGTCGAAGCGGTTGCTGGCTCATTAAAGGTTATTTCCATAGCATCACTCACTTCTTGACAAGGTCCTGCTCCATCTGGATCAGCAGTTACCCACTCTAACTCTACAGTATTATTAAGGTCTGCACCATTAGGAATATAAAGAGTAGATAAAGAGGTGGGACTGTTGATGCTCCCTGAACCAGAAAGAATATTCCAAGTTCCCATTCCACCCGTTGCCATAATAGCTACATTATCAAGACCACAAACTATTTGATCATCTCCTGCATCTGCCATCGCATCTTGATTAAACATAATCGTCATTTGATCACTAACAGCTTCACAAGGTCCTGCGCCATCTGGATCATTGGTTGTCCATTCTAAAGTAATGGTTTGTCCTTCATCTGCTGGACTAGGAACATAGGCAGTATTTAAACTAGTGGCATTCATCAAACCTCCATTTCCACTAATAATTATCCATATACCAGTACCTCCCATTTGGGTAGTTGCTGTTACATCTATATTCATCAATCCACAACTAATCACATCCCCTCCTGCATCTGCTTCGGCTGGCATATTAAAAGTGACCATCATCATATCGCTCACTGAAGTACAAGGTCCTGCCCCATCTGGATCATTAGTCGTCCAAGTTAAGGTTACATTAGAACCCAATTCACTCGCATTTGGCGTATAAGTTGTACTCGCACTATTGACATTATTAAAGGAACCTGCTCCGCCACTCCAACTTCCTGTACCATTGGTCGTAGCAGCTAAACTTATAACTTGCAAACCACAAACAACTTGATCACTGCCTGCTTCCGCTTCCGCTGGCGTATTAAAAGTAACCATCATCATATCACTCACTGAAGTACAAGGTCCTCCTCCATCTGGATCATTGGTCGTCCAAGTTAAGGTTACACTCATTCCCAATTCACTCGCATTTGGTGTATAGGTTGCTCCCGTATTATTGACGTTATTAAAAGAACCTGATCCACCACTCCAACTTCCCGTGCCATTTGTATTAGCAGCTAAACTTATAGCTTGCAAACCACAAACAACTTGATCACTGCCTGCTTCCGCTTCCGCTGGCGTATTAAAAGTGACCATCATCATATCGCTCACTGAAGTACAAGGTCCTGCCCCATCTGGATCATTAGTCGTCCAAGTTAAGGTTACATTAGAACCCAATTCACTCGCATTTGGCGTATAAGTTGTACTCGCACTATTGACGTTACCAAAAGAACCTGAGCCTCCACTCCAACTTCCTGTACCATTGGTCGTAGCAGCTAAATTTATAACTTGCAAACCACAAACAACTTGATCATTTCCTGCTTCCGCTTCCGCTGGAATATTAAATACAACAGTCATCATATCGCTCACAGAAATACAAGGTCCTCCTCCATCTGGATCATTGGTCGTCCAAGTTAAGGTTACACTCATTCCCAATTCACTCGCATTTGGTGTATAGATGGCACCCGTATTATTGACATTACTAAAAGAACCTGCTCCACCACTCCAACTGCCTGTGCCATTTGTCGTAGCCGCTAAACTTATATTTTGCAAACCACAAACAACTTGATCACTCCCTGCTTCCGCTTCGGCTGGCGTATTAAAAGTGACAGTCATCATATCACTTACTGATGTACAAGGTCCTCCTCCATCTGGATCATTCGTTGTCCAAGTTAAGGTTACACTCATTCCCAATTCACTCGCATTCGGGGTATAGGTTGCACCCGTATTATTGACATTACTAAAAAAACCTGCTCCACCACTCCAACTTCCTGTGCCATTTGTCGTAGCAGCTAAATTTATATCTTGTAAACCACAAACAACTTGATTACTTCCTGCTTCCGCTTCCGCTGGAGGATTAAATATAACAGTCATCATATCACTTACTGATGTACAAGGTCCTCCTCCATCTGGATCATTGGTCGTCCAAGTTAAGGTTACACTCATTCCCAATTCACTCGCATTCGGTATATAGCTTGTACCTGCATTATTAACATTACCAAAGGAACCTGCTCCACCACTCCAACTTCCTGTACCATTCGTAGTGGCAGTTAAATTTATATTTTGTAATCCACAAACGACTTGATCACTTCCTGCTTCTGCTTCTGCTGGTGCATTAAACATCACCATCATCATATCACTCACGGCTTCACATGGTCCAGCTCCATCTGGATCATCAGTTGTCCACGTCAAAGTTACACTCATTCCTGACTCGCTAGCATCTGGTGTATAAGTTGCATTGGTACTATTAACATTATCAAAAGAACCAGAGCCTCCACTCCAACTTCCTGTACCATTCGTAGTAGCATTTAGATTTATATCTTGTAATCCACAAACAACTTGGTCACTTCCCGCTTCCGCTTCGGCTGGTGTACTAAATGTCACTATCATCATATCACTCATAGACATACAAGGACCATCACCATCTGGATCATTGGTTGTCCAAGTTAAGGTTACACTCATTCCCAATTCACTCGCATTCGGTGTATAAGTTGTACTTGCACTATTAACATTACCAAAAGAACCTGCTCCACCACTCCAACTTCCTGTACCATTTGTAGTGGCATTTAGATTGATAGCTTGTATGCCACAGACAACCTGATCGCTTCCTGCATCAGCAGTAGGTGGAGGACAAGCTGTTACACTAAAGGAGGAAGAACAAGATTCCGTGCGACAATCATCTGATGCTGCTAAAGTAAAATTCAAATTAATTGGATTACCACAAAGCAAAGTGGGTAAATCTGGTAAAAGATCTATATTAGAAGTAGCATTACATCCTCCATTCACCTTAAAACCATCTCTCCAACTATTATAAGCAGTAGTAATTTGAGTCATCGTTGAACAAGCTCCTAGATTTACAGCATCAGGACAATCAACACTCAAAGCGGTTGTAGAAGTAATGGTATAAGTAAAATCACAGGAAAAAGACTCTTCTCCCATATCCAATTCTCCATTTGGAGGACCTCCAATACCATCTCCTGTATCATCAAATATGGTGATGGTTCTTACAATATTTTGTGTAGTAGTAGAACAAACATCAGGAGCAATATTATCAGAACAAAGTACGCCTATTGTTCCACAAGGACTCATGCCAACCCCTATATTATAAGGTGCAGAAGTCGCTTCAGCTAAAGTGGTAGGACAATCTGGCAAATTACCAATATTGGAACAATTATAACTCCCTAAATCTAAACCTGTTGTGGGACAAGTTACTTCCAAAGAACAACAAGGTCCATTAAAGGTTACAGAAGCTGTAGTCTGACAAGCATCTCCATTAGCGTCAGTTAGATTATTATCAGTTACTGTCACCATATAAGTACCCAAAGGAACATTGCTCAAATCTTCTGTCATATCTCCATTATCCCAAGAATAAGAAAAATCCCCAGAACCACCTGTTACAACCAAATCAATATCGGCTGTATTACCCATTCCACAACTGGCATCTATGACTGCATTCAAAGGTGGAGCAATATTAATCTCTCCATTGTCATAACAATACTTTCCATTAGGATTATTTTGAGGGGTAACAGGACATTCTCCATTGGCTGCTGTCCAAACCAAAAGTATATCTGTTAAGGTCAAGGAACTTCCACAAATAAAGGTTATCTCTCCATAATTAAGTGTTTGAATTCCTGTGTTGCCATTGGTCTGATTTTGTTGGGCAAGATCTCCCTGACATCTAATAAAATCACAAGTTTGTGTGGTACCATCTACCAAAGTCTCTTCAATATCCGCAAAGATACCAAGATAACGTTCATCACTGTTGGTTCCATGTTGAATGGTTACAATCAAATCAGCGGTTACTGTTTCCCCTGGTGTACAACTATTACAAGGATCTCCTGTATCCAAAAGTGCTGCCAAAATAACTACATCATTAGCTGGACATTGTCCTGGTGTATATTCAGAATTACCTCTCAAATCATTTTGATTGGCAGGCATGGGATCTCCTAAACAAAATTGTGCCTCTAATGTTATACTGGTACATAAAAAAAGTAACACGCTCAACCCACAATACTTTTTAAGTAGTTTCTTTATCATTTTGGTTCAGTTTAAGTTTAGTAAAGCAAAAGAATATGCTAGGTTGTTTTTCTCATAAAAAAAAGCCATAAAAAGCCCACAACTGTTTTGGGATAAAACAGTTTAAAATGCTCTTATACCTTAGAAAAATTATCGTTGTTTAACAGCTCTGTTCTATAGGAGCAAATGATTTATCTTTCATCGTAATGGAAAGTCCCGCTATCCGTTCTCATTCGTGTTGCCCCGTTTTAGGCAGCCAACACTGCTACACGAATACCACTTCTATCGGGGCTAGTTGGTTGTGGACACCACTTCTTAGCTCCAGTACAATTTTATAATAATGCAAAAACCTAAGTCAATTATTAAGGAATCCTCCTAAATTATATAGACAGGAATCACTAACTTGTTAATTTCAAATTAATTCACCGTAATAGGTACAAAGACAGATTATTTTCTTATCAGTTACCTACAATAATCTCCTATAGATACACACTTTTACAATAATGAATTAAAGAAAACTATTACCTTCTAAGGTGTATATCTAAGTAATGATTAAAAGGTAAGTCCCACATTGCGAGAAAAGAGATTTTGATTCAATGAGCGGTTCGACGATTCAACACAAAACGTAGATTCCAATTGTAGCAAAAAATCATTATAAAATGTGGAAGTTATTTTTTATTGTTACTAAAAAATTCATTTTTATGTATTCCCTCAAAAACCCTATTCTATAGAATAAACTTATTAGTCAATATACGATGACTTAACGAAGTGTTTTGTTCATCTTTTCTACTTGTTAATCCCTATTTTAAAAAAAGGTAAACACTAATATTCATTTTTTTTTGAAAAAAATAAAAAACCAACAAAAGAGATACAGATAAGAAGACGATATGACCATGCAAAATAGCCCTGATAGTAGCGGTATAAACGCAAATGTTTGGCATATATTAGGAGTGGCTGCGTTTATAATAGCGGATAGCAGGACTACCCAAATCAACGAAGCATCTAAACTTTCGCTCCAAAAAAAACATTAAATAAAATAGAAAACAAACAAGGTTGATTAACCTCATCACATAATGGGTGGCTCTGAAGAGTTTGTGTTTTGTTCTTTCATTGCTATTGGTTTTGTTAAGTAAAGCCTAAAAACTAAAGGTAAGATAAATTTGGCAAATAGAGACAGTTTTAACTGCCTCACAAAACCCTGAAGGGTTTAAAATAATGAATGGTGTGCTGTTTCATTGTTTTTAGTTGTGTTGTTGTAAAATAGTGTTGTTGTAATAACAAATTGCTTTGAAATATTAAAAAGCTATATCGTTATCCACTCAAAAATAGTTTTTTTTTTACAAAAAAACAAATTCAAATTCAACTTAACAGCTTTTTCTTACACAAAAGTTATATAATTATTTAACCTATAACTTACTTGCAAAACACCGTTATATTATCATTAAACATTTCATTATCAATAGTGTAAAGTTTAAAAAAAAGACTCTCTAATCGACATACACACACCAATAAGTCATATTGTACATCCACAAAAAAAATAAAAAACTAAAGTTTTAAAACAGCTTAAAAAGAATAATTTTTGATAAAATCAAACTAGAAGACACTTTGAAATAAGGTGTAAATGTACAGGTTTTCAACAAAAATATTTTGCTATTTTTAAACTTACAATTCGACAAAAAACACACATAGCAGGGCTACAATGAGGCTTTTTAACAGGTCCAATATGTAAAAAATGGATTAGAAAATATTGAGAAAGAAGAGGAAAAAAAATGAGCATTTATTCTTGGGGGA
>JAHDBB010000135.1 GCA_020630635.1 Chitinophagales bacterium | reverse complement strand
ACCACAAGTCGAAAAGACTTGCGGTAGAGTTTGGCTGCATTCATAAGAACGGATAGCGGGACTTTCCGTAACGATGAAAGAGTAATAACCTTTCGCTCCTAGCCTAAAAGAAGAATAGGATTATAGGATTTTTTGAGATTAATAGGATTTCAGATCAGAATAAAAAAGTCACTTGTCACCAGCTACCTGTCACTTTTTTCACAGATCACTTCCCCTCTATCATCACATCTTGGGAGCGTTGGATGGAATCTAAAATACCCAACTTTTGACGATAACGATTAATTTTGCGCCAGTCGCTGTCTCGGATAAAATCGGCAATGGCACTAAATGGACCTGAAATCACCAATGCGGGACCGATGGTATTGTCAGAACGACGAGGAAGGTATTCGACAGGAACTTCTCGACCAATGATTTTTTCCAACTTCGCCAATTGGTCATGTTCGATGTCAAGGGCCAAAAATTCTCGTTTGAACTGGTCGGGTGTGGGCCAAGGATAGATGATGGCTTCTTCTAAAAGGAGGGTGTCGGGCTGCATAAAATGGACGATGGAATAAGCGTCTCCATCTTCTAAATCATCGGGAATCACAATGTAATTGGGTTCAAATCCCAATGCCGAAAAAAGGACGGTGTCTTGCTCATAGGCAGCGATGGAGAACAAGCCGTCTAAGTTAGAACTGGCTCCTCTCCGAGTATTTTTGATTTGGATGTGGGCATAAAAAATGGGCTGTGCTTCGGTGGTGGTGGTGTCCGTACTCAATAAAATACCCGAAAATTGAATCAAATTTTTGGTTTCTTCTTCGTCTTGGGCATAGGTATGGAGGACGCAAAAAAGGGATAGTAATAAAAGTATCTTTTTCAAGGGCATATAGGATTTCCTGTAAAAATAAGGAGGTTTCTTTTGTTAGACCCTAATAAGAACGGATTTATTTGAGGAAAAGATGTTTTGGGGGGTAAAAAAAAAGAGATATTGTTTAAAACAATATCTCTTTTATAGAAAATCTAACTATAGATTATTGGTTAATTGGTGTTGGATCAAATAAGTCAGGTAGAGGAGAAACAATATTCTCATTGGCATTGATTTCTGACTGAGGATAAACAAAACGTTTAGGTAACTCGTCTCCTTCAGTAGCAGGTACACCTATCATATTGTTTGTTCTTTTTAAATCATTAAATACCTCAATCTGACCATATAGACATACATATTTTTCTTCAAGAATTTCTTGAAGAAGAGAATGATCTACTATCCCACCTTCAAAGTCTGACATTTCATAAGGGGCATAAACCATTACACTATCTGCTTGATATTGAGCATTTAATGTAGTTCTTACTTCGTTTAATGCTGTTAATGCTCCTTCGTTATTTCCTAGACGACTTTCACATTCAGCTTTGATAAGTTGATTTTCTTCATAAGATACTAATGTATAAGGCTGATCTCTCCAGAAGATACCACCTGCCCAGTAATGTGGGTCAACAGCTCCATAGAAACCGCCATCTAGGTAGTAGTAGTTGAAACGTGCAGTTTCGTCTGTTTTATCATTACCTCTATAGTTATCTTCATTATATCTTCCAGATAATAAATCGACTAGGTGTGCTCCATCTGCAGTCATATATCCATCTCTATACCAAATAGTAAAAGAAAACAAAAGGTTAAATTTACCATCCGTAAATCCAGAAACTTCGTGATTGGACTCCCAGTTGTTATCAGGTATAGAAATACCATTTGCTGCTGCTGCTAAAGCACTTTCGTAATCGCCTGTATGTAGATAATAACGAGCTTTTAAGGTATTGGCTATTTCGCTCCAGCTATTGACATAAGTAGCATTGGCATAAGCACCACCGGCTCCTTCTACATTGGTAATTGCATCATCTAACAAAGTTTGTATGTTTTCATAAACCTCTGCTTGAGAATCGTATTTAGGATTGGGATACTGTTCTTTATTATTTGCTTCAGAGTAAGGCACATCCCCCCAAAGTGAGGTAAGGGTTCCCATGGCATTGGCTTCCAAAATTTGAGCAACCCCTTTTAAAGCAGGATCGTTAGATTCATCAGCTTTGTCTTGTATAATTTGACATTGAGCGACTACATTAGCATAGGTGTTTCCCCAAGGACTGTCAAAGTCTCCTGCTGTTGCACTATAAGTATTAAGTGCAATATACTGTCTGTCTGCTCCTGTAAATTGTCCAGACCACATACAAGCTAGACGTGCCATTTCACCACCTTGAACCAAGACATTGGCAACTTCTGCTCCAGTAATCATTAATTCTCCTGGCGCATCGGCTGGATTGTTAGGATTATCATTTATACCTTCTACATATTTTTTACAACCAAGATTAAACATAACAGTTGTCATCAAAAATATGGATAAAAGTTTTATTTTCATTTTATCTTAATTTTTACATTAGAAAAGAATCAATAAACATGAATCAATTATATAATAAGAAAGAAATAGTTTCTGTTCATAGTCATCGTTTTTTGACTTAATTACTTTTTTAAAAATACTTACCTTCGTTTACCTTTATGGCTAGATTTTTGGTATTGTAATGCATCAAAAAATTTATACCTGAGCTACTTATTTTCTTTTTGACTCTGTAATGTTTATTTTTAGTAATTAACTCTTAAAGTAATTACCCAAGATTTGGTAGTAGGATTATTGAAATAGTCTAACCCTCTACCATTAGACGGACCTGTCAAGTTGGTTTCAGGATCCATTCCAACATAATCTGTAATCAAGAATAGATTTCTACCTGTTAGAGATAGTTCTACTGAACCTAATTTAGAGAACTCTTGGAATTTTTTGGTATTGAGTAAGTATGACAGAGTCACTTGTCTCAATCTCATCCAAGAAGCATCGTAGATAAATTGTTCTCCCACAGGACCAAAACCACCACCTAAGTCAGTATACCAAGACTGATCTAATGCTACTGGACCGCCTCCAAAATCATGTTCTACACCTCTAAATACTTCTCCTTCTCCAATTTCAGTACCACCATAAGTTGTCAAACTTTGTGAAGCAGTAGTTTCTGTTGCAGATTCTTCATGACGACCAAAATACATCAATACTCCTCTTGTACCACCCCACATTTCACCACCTTGAGCCATATCAAAAATACCACTCAAAGATATTCCTTTGAAGTAAATAGTTGAATTAATGGCTGCTGTCCAATCTGGGTTTGGATCTCCTAATATACCTTCTTCTAAAGCCTGTTGAGGGAATCCGTTTTCATCTAAAATTAGATCTCCATTGTCATTTCTATCCCAACGACCTCCCCATAACACACCTAATGGTTCTCCTTCAACAGCTCTAGATGAACTACCTGTAAAACCATTGAGGAAGATAGACTTAGTACCTTTCAAGTCAGTTACAATATTTTCATTGGTTGCCCAGTTTCCACCTAAGCTAAAACGAAAATCTCTAGTTCTAATAATATCTGTATTCAAGTCAATTTCAATACCTTCATTTTCAATAGTTCCTGCATTTTGATATTGAAATCTATATCCTGTACTTGCAGGTACTTCAATAGCAAAAATAACATCTTCTGTTTGATTTTGATAATAGGTTGCTCCAAGAGAAATACGATCATCTAAAAATCTCAAATCAGCACCAATTTCCCATTCGGTCTTTCTTTCAGGAATGAGGTCGGGATTTCCTTCTACATCATCTCTCACAAAAGCACCTCCAAAGAAAGAAGCATCATAGTTTACTCCCCAAGATTCTTGGAAAGACGCAGTAACAAAGTTGGTACGATTTAGATATGGGTCTGGTTCTACACCCACAGAACCGTAAGATGCTCTTAGTTTTCCAAAAGATAAGAATCCAAGATTGAGGAAATCATTAAATTTAAAGGCAACATCTGCTGAAGGATAGAAGAATGACTGTCCGTTGGTAGATGAAGGATGCTCATTTCTTCCTGTAAAGTTGACAAAAATCTTTCTGTCAATATCAAAACCTAAAATACCATAACCTGCCGCAATTCTTCTTTCTTCATTATAATTAAATGTTGTACTATTTTCATTAGTGGCATTCTCTAAATTTGCAGGTGCATCAGGAATAATAAAGTTGGCTGCTTCACCTCTCAAACGTTCAAATTTTCTCTGATTAAAGTTAACTCCTAATACAAAGTTGGTGTTGATTTTACCAGATAAGTTCCTAGCTCCTTTCAAGAAAATATCAGAATTAAATTGATACTCTGAAATACTCTCTTTTCTAAAAAATCCTGCTGCAAAATCTCCAGAACTTACAGGATAATAAGACTCTCTGGCTTCTGAATAAGTATCAATTCCTGCTCTCACAACCAAATCCAACCAAGTCAAAGGACTAACGGTTAATTCTGATCCTACTATGTAACGATTGACAATATTAGGGTTTAGTTGCTCATTAACTGTCCAGTAAGGATTATTATAAACAGGTGATTGTGTCTGTCCTAAATATCGTCTATAAGATCTATGACGATTGAAGATAGGAGTTCCTGCTGCATCATAATAAGTCCCAATATAATCATCATTGGAAAAGTCTGGTGCAGAACGTAACATTCCTAAATACAAGCCTGCCAAGTTAGACCCTTGTTGTACCCTGTTTGAATTGATTCGAGAATAGTTGGCATTTGCTGACAATTTCAAGAAGTTATTAAAACGACGGTCTGTATTGAATCTCAAGGTTGTTCTTTCATAATCACTGTTTTGAACAACACCTTCTTGTGTTAAATGAGAACCACTTAAATAAAAACTTGAATTAAGATCACCTCCACTAAGGCTAACAGAATTATCTAAAAAGTATCCTGTTTGTAATACTTCATCACTATGTTCATAAACATCTGTGGATAATTTACCTCCATAGTTTGTTCCATTAACAACCATGTTTCCATTTGCATCATAGACATAACTTCCACCTTCAGGAATAGCTCCATAAATATTCCCATTTTCTGCTTCAAAATATCCAGAGTAAAGATCTAAGCTAGGATCTGCCAAAAATACAGGATTACCATCTGCATCTGTATCGGCATAGTAATATTGTCCAGCTTCAGTTGCTTGAATATCCGAACCTCCTGGTCTATCTGCTATTTTATCTCCCCAAGACAATGCACCATTGGGATCATATAATCCTCCCGAACCTTGTCCAAATACACTTTGCAAAGGATGCAATACATTGGCTTCATCTATAGATACAGAAGATTTGAAAGAAACATTAAATTTCTTTTGAGAAGCAGCTCCTTTTTTAGTCTTAATGACAATCACACCATTAGCAGCTCTTGTTCCCCAGATAGCAGCAGCAGCAGCTCCTTTTAAAATCTCCATAGATTCTATATCATCTGGATTCAAGTCATTTAAACGAGACTGTTGTGTTGTTCCTTGAGTACTATTGCCTGTATTAACAGTCGAGTTGTAGATAGGCATTCCATCCAATACAATCAGAGGCTGTACACTTCTACTAATGGTACTTTGTCCACGTATTTGCATATAAGAACTTGCTCCAGGATCACCACTTGATCTGGTGACCTGAACATTAGAAGCTTTACCTGCTATACTGTTAATTAGCCCAGCCTCTCCTGCTTTGGTGATTTGACCACCATCTACTTGTGACGAGCTAGTTCCTTGGTTATCTCTTTTTGTTTCCAGTCCAAGTGCCGTCACAACGACCTCATCCAAAATAAGGTCATCCACTTTCATAGTGATATTCAATTCTCGTTCTGCTCCAACTTCTTGTATAATATCAGAATATCCCAAATAAGAGTATTTGATTTTACTATATCCATTGGGAACTGTGATGGTATATTTACCATCTACGTCTGTTAAGGTACCTATTGTTGTACCATCAACCACGACATTTACACCTGGCAAGGTTCCTGATTCATCTGAAACCACACCAGTAATTTGTCTGTCTTGGGCAAAGGCAACCGTAGTCATCCCCATTGCCAAGAGCAGCATCATCCAAAATTTCCTCATAAGTCTGATTAGTTTTGTTAAAAAATGCTCGAATTTTGTTAAGTTTTATTAAATTTTAAAGTACGCAAAGCTATGAATTAATTTGCTAATTAATGTATTTTATACAACTTTTTGCGATATTTTGTCAGAGATTTTAAGAAAAAAAACATTTTTAAAATTTATAGTTTTCTTATTTCCAGTTTTTTACAAAAATTTCAAAAAAATTTTCTTCTTTTTAGCTCTAAACTTAATTAAAAAGTGATATAACCATATACAAACTAATTCCAAATTAATTTTTAACATTGCTTTAACAGCGTCTAAATACGAGATAGATATATTGGAGAGATGGTTGCAAGGAAGGTAAAATGAATTATGTTAAAAGTCGCTTATATAATTGTGTGGTATTCTCTAAACCATAATAAAGGGCATCACTAATCAATGCATGACCTATCGAAACTTCTTGTAAATCAACAATTTGTTCTTTAAAAAAACGAAGGTTTTCCAAATTTAAGTCATGTCCAGCATTGACCCCCAAATTAATTTCCTGACAAAACTGTGACGCAGTTCGATAAGCAGATACTGCTTTTTCTTTGTCCATAGTATATTCTTCTGCATAAGGTCCTGTATATAATTCTATACGATCTGTGCCTGTTTTTTTAGCGGCTTCCAGCATCGCCTCCACAGGCTCTATAAATAAGGATACACGACATCCATAAGCATGTAATTGAGCCACAATATCTTTCAAAAATTCCTGATGTTGGATCGTATCCCAACCGGCATCAGAAGTCAATACATCGGGCGGATCTGGCACCAAGGTACACTGTTCTGGACGCACTTCTGAGATCATTTTCATAAATCGCTCTGTTGGGTATCCTTCAATATTAAACTCTGTTGTCACCATCTCTTTAAGATCATAACAATCTTGATATCGAATATGCCTTTCATCGGGTCTTGGATGCACCGTAATTCCTTCTGAACCAAAGCGTTCTAAATCTTTGGCAACTTGTACAAGATTGGGGATTTTTCCTCCCCTAGCATTGCGAATCAGTGCAACTTTATTGATATTAACACTTAATCGAGTCATTTTTCAAGTTTTTTGATAAGTTCGTGTTTTTTATTTTTAGGAGCGAATGGATATTGCTCTGTCGTAATGGAAAGTCCCGCTATCCGTTCTTATTCGTGTCGCCAACGTTTTCCTAAGCCAACGCTTCTACACGAATACCACTCCTATCGGGGCTAGTGGGTTGAGGTCAGTCCACACAGTAACTGAATCGCTTTAGAATTTAGAGATTAAGATTTAGAATTTAATCCATTTGGGGCTAGTGGGTTGAGGACACAATACTTCACAAACCAAACAGCACGAACTGTATCTCCCTTTGAAGAGAGAATAAAAGATGGATTAAAAAATTCGTGTATAGTAATCCTATTTGAAAATGAAAAAAATGTTCTTGAAATTTAATCAATCGGATTGCTGGTTCAGGTGAAGCATAGCAATCCGATTGAGAACGACCTATTTTTTTAATTATTTGGAATATTTTTTATCAGGACAAGAAACGTCTATAGCACCTATAAGTTGTTGGATTTCATTAATTTATAGATTTTTTGAAAATTTCTTGAAATCAAAAAATAGATTCTTTGCAATCGGATTGCTAAGCCCGAAAAGAAGAGGCAATCCGACTGCTTTAAAGTCGTTTAAATTACTACTTTCATTTATAGTAAAAATTTCTCAAAATTATTTAGGATGGCTATAATAACGTGAATTTGGGATTAAAATGGTATTTTTTGTGAAGTGTTTTGTAAACCATTCTCTATGTGTTTTGACTGTTCGTTTCCTTGTCTTCGCCAGACGGGCCTTCATTTTTCAGTCGATAAAAATGAAGCAAAAATCTCGCTAAATTTAATGTTCCTTTCGCAAAGCCACCGCCCCGCTACCGAAATTTAGCAAGCCAACGCTTCTTTTTCGGTTCTAATTTGATTTATATATTCATATTTTTTATATGCGACACTTTGGGATGCACCCATTTTTCCAATAACCAGACCTTGTTATAGATGTACGCATTAGAAATTAATATTTTCAATTCTTTATCAACGGATGCGGTTCATTCGTGAGAACAGATGCAATCTGTTCCTACAATATTCGTATATTAATTTTAAAAGCGTATACCAATAAGAAGTACTTTACCTCAACGATCTAGACCCGATAGTAGTGGTATGAATGCAATGCGTTGGCTGCCTAAAACTTGGCTGCATGCATAGGAACGGATAGCGGGGAGACCCTCCACGACGAAGCACCCAACCTTTCTCTCCTAAAAACAAAAATAAGAATAGGACTTTTAGGATTGATTTTGAGATTAATAGGATTTCAGTTTTTAAACCTAAACACCTCATCATCCATAAAGCACTAAATAAACAGCAACATCCTGTCATCAACCAAAACTATGGACCATTGACTATGGACTAAAAAACCTACTCTCCTAAAAACAAAAATAGACCTTTTCAGCAGTTTATCCAATAGATATGGTAATTTTGCAGGATGGAATTATCAAAACATAAGGCAGGCTTTGTCAATATTATTGGACAACCCAATGCGGGAAAATCAACCTTGATGAATGCGTTGGTGGGTGAAAAATTGGCGATTATTACCTCTAAAGCTCAAACGACTCGACATCGGATTTTGGGAATTGTGAATGCGGATGATTTTCAAATTGTGTACTCGGATACACCTGGTATCATTGATCCCAATTATAAGTTGCAACAGTCGATGATGCGTTTTGTAACGATGAGCTTGCGAGATGCGGATGTATTGCTGGTCATGGTGGAAGCAAAGGATAAAAAACCACCTGCCTTTTTTGAACGAATTGCAAAGGTTCCTGTCCCTAGGATTTTGATATTGAACAAAGCAGATTTGATTACAAAAGAAGAAGCAGAAGAAAAATTGCTGTATTGGAAACTACAATTGGAAGCAGATTGTTATATCGCTGTGTCGGCTTTGCAAAAGAAGAACTTAGAGCCGTTATTTGATAAAATTTTGGAAATGCTGCCTTTTCATCCGCCTTATTATGAAAAAGATGATCTGACAGATAAGCCTTTGCGCTTTTTTGCAAGTGAAATCATTCGAGAAAAAATATTTTTGAATTTTCATCAAGAGATTCCATATTCGGTGGAGATTGTGATTGAGGCTTATCAAGAAGAGGAAGATATTGTGCGGATTCGTGGTGTCATTTATACGAATCGAAAGTCGCAAAAGCCTATTATCATCGGAAAAGGTGGAAGTATGTTGAAAAAAGTAGGAACGGAAGCTCGTAAGGATATGGAGGTCTTTATTGATAAGAAAGTGTATTTGGAGCTTTTTGTGAAAGTGAAAGAGAATTGGCGGAATGATGATTTTATGTTGAAGCAGTTTGGGTATAAGAAATAATTTGGGGACGAGGGGACGTTTTTTCGGTTCTTTTCGTGGTTTGGGGACGAGGGGACGTTTGCGGTTCTTTTCCTGGTTTGGGAACAGGATGTTTTAGATTCTTTCGTGCTTTTGGAGACGAGAACCATTTTATCTCAAAGACAAGTTGATTCAATTTTATAAAGTAAACGTCCCTTCACGTTCCATCGTCCCTGTAATCACTATTCTTTTAAAACTTCTACATTAGTCCATTTTGATTTTATAAAACAGTATCTTTGCGCCCATGAGTTTTACAGTAGCCATTATCGGAAGACCCAATGTGGGTAAATCCACACTTTATAATCGTCTGGTTGGAGAACGAGATGCCATTGTGGATGATATGAGTGGAGTCACCAGAGACCGTCAGTATGGAATGTCTGATTGGAATGGAAAGGCTTTTAATGTGATTGATACAGGAGGATTTGTGCCTCGTTCCAATGATGTGTTTGAAAAAGCCATTCGGGAACAAGTGCAAATCGCTGTGGAAGAAGCCTCTTTGATTATTTTTATGGTCGATGTCACCTGCGGCATTACAGACTTGGACGATGAAGTTGCCAATCTACTGCGCCGTTCCAATAAACCTGTTGTTTTAGCAGTCAATAAAGTAGATAATTCACAACGTTTATATCTTGCAAGTGAGTTTTACAGCTTAGGCTTTGAACACACCCATTTTTTATCGTCGATTACAGGAAGTGGATCGGGTGAATTGTTGGATTGTGTGGCAAGTTTTATCACAGAAGAAGAGGAGGAAGAAGCAAGCACTTTACCCAAAATCACCATCGTTGGTCAGCCCAATGTCGGTAAGTCGTCTTTGCTCAATGCCTTAGTCGGAAAAGAGCGCAATATCGTTACGGACATCGCTGGTACAACCCGTGATTCGATCCATACGCATTACAATAAGTTTGGCAAAGAGTTTTTATTGATTGATACGGCAGGGATTCGGAAGAAGGCCAAAACAATGGAAAACTTGGAGTTTTATTCGGTAATTCGGGCGTTCAAAGCGATTGATGAGGCGGATGTTTGTTTGTTGTTGATTGATGCCAAAAATGGAATCGAAGGACAAGATTTGGCGATTTATCGGTTGATTCAAAAGAAGCATAAAGGGGTCGTAGTGCTAGTCAATAAGTGGGATATTATCGAAAAAGAGACCAATACGGCAAGGGATTTTGAAGAGCGTTTGCGGATGAAGTTGGCTCCGTTCAATGATGTTCCGATTCTCTTTATTTCGGCATTGGAAAAAACACGGGTTTTCAAGGCGATTGAGACGGCTATTGATGTTTTTGAAAGACGACAAAGCAAAATTTCAACGTCTAAATTAAATGTGTTTTTGGAGGAAGCGATGGAGTATCAGTCACCGCCAAGCGTACGAGGAAAGTATATCAAAATCAAGTATGTCACGCAGCTTCCAACGTATTATCCAAGCTTTGCGTTTTTCTGCAATTTGCCACAATATGTAAAGCAGCCTTACCAAAATTATTTGGAGAATCGTTTGAGAGAGCAGTTTGATTTTACAGGAGTTCCAATTACGCTTTATTTTAGGAAGAAGTAGGTTTTTAGAGTCCATAGTTTAGCAGTCGATAGTCCATAGTTAGTTCCTTTATTGCTGGGGCGACAGACCGTTTATGCTCAGAATCTAAAATCCTGCTAATCTCGACAAATCTAATAATCCTATTCATCTTTTTGGCTAGGAGCGAAGGGTTAAGTGCTTCGTCGTATTGGAAAGTCCCGCTATTCGCTCCTATAAATGCAGCCAACGTTTTACGAAGCCAGCGCATTGCATTTATACTGCTACTATCGGGGCTAGTTGGGTTTGGTTGGGACTTCTTATAACCATTTTATAGGTGTCCGCATCAAAAACGAAATATTGAGTTTTGGACGTGAGAACAGTTGCAAACTGTTCCTACAACTGTCGTTTATTAATTTTAAAAGTGGATACCAATAGTATAAAAAAAGACCTTCAAACTTATACGTTCAAAGGTCCTTAACAAAGATTTATTTGTAGACTAGATTTTACACAATTAAGCTACTAACTGTATCTTGATAGATATTGCCTACAAAACGTAGGGTTTCCATTGCTACAAAATTTTCCTGTTGGAGTTCTTCTGTTTGAAAGCTAATTTCTTCAGAAATGTCGAACACATGGTTTTCATGTCCAAAGACATCTTTGCAAACTTGCTTGAAAAACTGCCAGTCATCCCAAGAGATAGACTCATTTAAATTGGTTGCCAGTGCTGATTGTGATATTTCTACCACAGGTCTATCAAGACCAACAACAAAATACAGTGGTTTGGAGAGTGTTTTCATTTTTAATTAGTTTTAAGAACAAAAATTAGGTTAGTCCTTAAAGATATATATTTTATTAAAATAATACAAGGAGATCAAATATATATTTTTATATATAATTCATTAGGAATTTACTATCAGTTTATTAGATTTTAAATATTTTTTATAAAACGATGTATTGCAGCTCAATGACTCTAAGTTTGGATACTTGTCTTGTCTAAAGTTGTCAATTATGAATAGACTCTTTTCTCTTCATGAATCGGATTGCCTCTTCTTTGACGGAAAGACCCATCCGATTGAAGCGACACCTTCTTTTATTTGATTGCAAAATGGAGCAGATGAATTAAATTCTAATTTTTAATTTCCAAATTCTAAAGCGGTTCAGTTGGTGAAGTGTTCTGTCCATTCCCAAATAGCCCCGATAGTAGTGGTATCGCTGCTTGAAGCGATGGCTACCTAAAACAAGGCAGCAGCGATAAGAACGGATAGCGGGACTTGCCAACACGACGAAGCACTTAACCCTTCGCTCCTAAAAACTCTATTTACCCACTACCACCAGTTTTTGGAAGGTCGA
>JAHDBB010000134.1 GCA_020630635.1 Chitinophagales bacterium | reverse complement strand
GGCTACACGAATGAGAACGGACAGCGGGGAGACCTGTGACGATGAAAGAGTAATAACCGTTCTCTCCTAATCAAAGAAGAATAGGATGGGACGATGGGACGTTTGCTGTTTAGTTTGTGGTTTTGGGACGACGGGACGTTTGCTGTTCAGTTTGTGGTTTTGGGACGATGGGGCGTTTTGTTACTTGTAAGGTAAAATTCAACGTCCCATTTACGTCCGTCGTCCCTGTATGTCATTATTCCTTCTTGCTTTGATTCATGACTTCTTGGGTGAAGCGGCGAAGTTCGGCTAAAATCTCTGCCATATTATTTTGGTCGGAACGTTGGGTTTGCTCAATGAAGGTGTCTTTGATGTACTTCCAGCGTTCTACTTCTTCGGTGCTTAAAAATGCCATCATTTCCTTGAATTTGTCTAAGTTGTCGGCAGTGGTTGTATTGAGATTGTCCTTTTGTTCCATCAAGTCTCTGGTGGTCTGACGAAGTTCGGTCAAAATGGTGGCTAATTGTCCATCACTTACGTCATTGATGCGGTCTTTTTGGTCCATTAAGTCTTTGGACGTTTGGCGAAGCTGTGTTAAAATACTCGCTAATTGCTCGTCACCGACTTCATTCATACGGTCTTTTTGATCCATCAAATCTTTGGACGTTTGACGAAGTTCGAATAAGATATTGGCCATTTGATTTTCGCTTCCGCCACCACTGTGAACCGCAAAACTTTCCTTGATGAATTTCCATCTTTCGGCTTCTTCCTCCGATAACCAATCCATCATAGACTTGAACTTTAATAAATTGGCTTCGGCATTACTGGTCAAAGTCTGAGCCTCACTTTCGTAGTGAGATAAAATCAACGCATTGCGTTCATCGGTATTCATCACAGCGACTACTTTGGCAGCCATCTTGTTCATATCACGATATGAACCTTGCAACTTGAAAGGCGGTTCTTGACGGTATTCATCGGCTTGGGCAGCGGACTGAATGTATTGTAAGTTGACCTTTAAAATGACATCTCGAATGAACAACATGTTTTGAAGCGTTTTGACATATTGCTCCATCTCTTCGGGGCTGTGACTGACTTCCCATTCGATGCCTTCGATATTGCCTGTCTCGGCTAATTGGACGAAACTGTATAAGTCCTTTCGACTCTTATTGAATAACTCCATCATCGTCGTATTGGCAGAAACGGCATTCTCCAAATAACTCAATTTGAACGCATTAGCTGTGTCTCCAATGATGTCGCCTAAGTTGTAAATATCGGCACGATTTGCCAACATATCGGGGATTTGGAATTGCTCGCCACTTTCCGTATATGGATTTCCAGCCATCACAATACAAACCTTCTTGCCTCGTAAATCATAGGTTTTGCTCTTGCCATTGAAGACCCCTTCTATCTTTCTTTGAGCATCACAAAGCGAGATGAATTTTTGTAAAAGTTCGGGATTACAGTGTTGAATATCGTCTAAGTAAATCATCACATTGTCGCCCATTTCAAAAGCTAAATTCAACTTTTCAATCTCTTGTTTGGCGGCTGCATTGGGCGCATCATTGGGATCAATAGAACGCATTTCGTGACCAATGGCAGGACCGTTGATTTTCATAAAAGTCAAACCTAAACGATTGGACAAGTACTCCATCAAGGTCGTTTTACCATAACCAGGAGGCGAAATCAATAACAATAAACCTGAACGGTCTGTATTTTTGGTGTCGCCAGCCGCACCCAATTGTTTGGCAAAGTTGTCGCCTATCAATGGAAAATATACCTCATCAATCAAACGGTTTCGGATAAAGGAACTCATCACTTTAGCCTTGAAATTATCCAATTGTAATTGCTCTCTGTATTGAGTAATCAAAGCATGTTTTCTTTCTTGTAAAGCAGTAAATGCAGTTCCAATGTCTTCGATGAAATGTTGCATTTTGGCTTTGAAAGCGTGGTAGCTTAAATAATAAACGCCTTCTTGCATAACAGGATGATCGCCTTTTAAATCATTGACAGCGACAAACGTTTTTTGATTGGCAACCGTTTTCTTTGGACCGTCCGACATCAACTCCCAAGCGACTTCTGATAAGTAGCCTTTGTCAATAGAAGACATACCATTGCTCATACTTTTTTGATAAAAAGCTTCTAACCATTGGTGAATCATCAAAAATTTAAGGACGGCATTGTCTCTTCCCAATTGTTTGATAGAGTTGTCAAAGGATTGGGTTAAGCGATTGTCTTTTAAATAGTCTTTGAAGGATTTGTTAAACTCATCGGCTTCATAACTCAAGGACTCTTTCTCATCGGCAGCGATAAAATCAAATAAATAGTCTGCCATTTGTTGGGAAAGACTTTCAAGATTTTCACTACTCAATAAACTTTGTAAAGGCAACTGACCTTCTAAGCAAGTTAAAAATTGTGCTTTTAAGTTTTCTTTGATCCAATTAAATTGGGTGTTTTCAGGAAAGGCTTTAATAATAAATGCAGCACTTTTAATCGACTCAATTAATTCAGTTTTTTGTTCTTTATCAAATTGATGTTCCCAAAATAATTTGGCGATGCTTCTAATTTCGGGAGCATGTTTTAATATCTCCAATGATTTTTCCATCGAAGCCAAATGACGAACTAATACACTCGCATCATAATCGTGAACACCTTTAACATAGGCTTCATTCAAACGCTTTTGAGCAAACTTTTGGATATGGGTTTGTAAGTCATCGCCTAAGTCTGCATTAGGATTCGCCAATAAATATTGGTAGGCTAAATACTCGCCTCGATATACTTCCTTGTTTTCAGAAATATAGCTTTGATTCCGTAAGTGTTGATAGCTTTCCAATTCTTTATCGTCAATTGGAATAAAGAAGTTCGTTCCTGTCAAATGATAAAACTGTTGTCCACTTCTTTCGACAATCGTTAATTCTAATTTTTGAGTATTGACATAAAACGAGTGTTTGCCGATTTTGATTAATTGCGATCCATCTTTGAAGAGTTCTTTTCTATCGTCTAATTGTCGTAAAGCATCTTGTTGCAAACTTTTCAATTTGGTTTGGATGTCTTCGGCTTTGACGGTATCATTTAACTCCAATAATTGTTCGACAATCTGGCGGATTTTTTCAATCATAAAATCAGAGGCAAAGTAGGCATTGATTTCTTTGGGTGATTCTAATTTTTCTGATTTACTTTGGACACTTTTTAAGATTCTTTCGGCAGATTGGAAAAGTTGTAAAGAGCGTTTGTTTTGATTTTCTACAATGCTCAATCGTTTGGTCTCAAAGGCGTTGTAAATTTCCTCTCGTTTACTGGCAATGGGTTCTTGAAACTCGTCTATATCGACAAAGCGACTTTCTAATTCTTCCAATTGAATCATCAACTTATTGAGCAATTCGTCACAAGCAGTAGGCGTTTCTGCTAAGTCTAAATAGCTCAATGTTGCTTGGTCGATAAGGTTGATTTGGGCATTGAAAACAAGGTTAGATTCGGACTTTTGTAAAGTCGTGAGTTTTTTCTTTAAAGCAGCTTTGCTTTGATTGAGCAAGGCAAACTTCGCTGAAATACGTTCTATGACATTACCTGTTAAAGTCGCATCTTCGATTTGTAAATTACTGACGACTTCGATCAACATATTTAACTGACCAGCCGTTTCTTCGATTTTAGTCGCTAGTTCTTTTCCTTCTGTTACCTTTTCGACGGTTCCAATATTGGAGTCAATATCTTGGATCATTTCGGTGTAAGGTGCTAAGGCTCCATCTTCTGCCAAGAAATGAATACACTTTTCTGAAAGAACATTTATTTGTTCGGCGACTTTCTTTTCGGCTTCTTCCAAACCAGCTACATCAATATAACGAATGCTTTTTTGGGTAATCAATTCGCCTCGTAATAAACGCATTTCTGAAAGCATTTCGACATAATCTTGGATACTTTCAAAAGGTCGTCTTTTGGCTTCTACCAATAATTTGTCGGTTCTCGTTTTACTTTCTTTAAAGGTTGTACTAGCGGTATTTCTTAATTTTTGAACCTTGTCAAATTCATCAATAGCGGTGGAGGCGGCTTCTTTTATCTTTTTTAAAGGTTCATCTAATTGATAGGCTTCATCGTGGTTAATCCAATAGTAAGAGTCAATGATGTCGCCTGTTTTTTTGACCAAATCCAGATATAAACCTCCATAAGAATCTTCCTTGTTTAACAGGGTGACGATGGCTTGGATTTCTGCCATTGCCGAAACAATATCTTTATTTCCGACTTTGTATAAATGTTTTTCTTTGTGTTGGACAGGGTTAAATTCTCCTTCTAAATAAGGCGTTTGCCAGATTTGAATGGCGTGATGTTTGGCGGGTTTATCTTCCTTTTTGAAGTAGCTCATACGTCCATCCTCAAACAAGGTAAAGCCGTGACAAATGATGGGCGTTTTGACGGTTTGGTCAATGACATTGTAGGACAATAAAATGTAAATGCCTTCTGCATCTTGATGGAATACATACAACCAATCTTCCCCATTGGGAGAAGCAATGCGTCTTTCATATTGAAGGTTGGAAATTTGGTTGTCAAACTTTTTGAAATCGCCTGTTTGCAAATAATAGCCATTGGAAAAAATCAAGCCTTGATTGTCGGGCAATAATACACCCGAATCTTGTAAGGCATCAATTCTTTGGGCTTGTTGTACTTTTTCATTATAGACAAAATAGCGATAACTTTCTTGGTAAGGTTTGATTTTTAAAGCAATCAAATTCCCTAAGTCAGCATACCAAAATTCGGCATCATCCAAGCTTTGTTCTTTTTGCTTAACTTCCTCTGCATAAACGCCCATTCCTGTATCGGTATTATCTTCGACTTTGATGGTTAAATCTCCACCAGTTGTTTCGACAAAGACTCTATCCATAATCGACACGTGCGGAAATTTTCCTTCTCGATGGGTTTCTCTTTTCGCTTGTTTCCACTTAAATTCATATTGGTCGGGATAGCTAAACTCGTGGATGCTGCGGTCATCAACATATTCTAATTTTCCGTCTTTGATAAGCCACTTGAACGCTTTTTCGTCTCCTTCTACTTTGCTCAATTGGAAAATCATATAAAGGTAATTTCCAACGATGGCAAATCGTTCAAAGACGGTTTCTCGATAGTATTTATAGACATTTTCAAAGTCGGATAAAAAGCGAGCTTCGTTCAAAAGACTTAAATCTTGTTGTACAAAGTCGTTGTCTTTGAATTGATAGATACTAAAGACATCTTCTAATTTGATGGATGAACGCAAGCCGATATGTACGTTGTATCCAAAGATAAAAACTTTCCCCAAACTGGCGATGTCGGTAGCGATGCAGTTATTGGGCGTGGTGATACGGGTGGTGGCTAATAACTCGGTGGCGATAGAACCAAAGACTTCCTTACGGGCTTCGTTGAGTTGCTGTAAACGCTGTAATAAATCCGTTTTTTGTTTTTGCAAACGATTTTGGATAATCTCATACGTTCCTTGTTCGAGTTGATTGGTATTTTGATTTTCTTGAGGTTCCGCCATTTTTAGTTTTTATTTTTTGTGGGTGATTTTTTCTTTTTTAGGAGAGAATGGAAAGGTGCTTCGTCGTATTAGTTCCGTCCTGCTATCCGTTTTTATTGCTGAGGCTGGGTTAGATACAAGGCACTTTCAAAGTGCCTTGTATCTGGCTTGGCTGCAATCAACAATACCACTTCTATCAGGTCTATTTTGCATGGTCTCAATGTTGATGATGGAGTTGCTAATTCAGTTTTTGCGCTTTTCAAAATTTTCTTTCTTTTTGAGCTTGAGTCTTCTTATAATAAGATAAATCAATATCAGAAAAAAGCTTGCCCAAACTATTATTTGAACTAATAGAATAATATCATCAAAACTTTCCATCATTTTAATTTTACGGCTGTTCCATAGGCAAGAATCTCTGCGGTTCCTTGCATAATCATGGCAGTTGTTAACCTAACATTGATGATGGCATCCGCACCTAAACGGTTGGCATCCTCCACCATTCTTTGGATGGCTTGTTCTCTAGATTCTGCTTGTAGCTTCGTATATTCTTCAATTTCTCCGCCTATCAGATTTTTTAATCCAGCGAAAATATCTCTTCCAACATTTCTTGCTCTAACGGTACTTCCTCTCGCAATTCCTAAAATTTGAGCAATCTCTTTTTCTGGAATGGATTCCGTTGTTGTAATAATCATTTGTGTTTTTTTTAATCAGTAAAACTGGTACTAAGAAGTTGTGTCCTTGACCAACTAGACCCGACAATATTTAAATTCTAATCTCAAAATCCTACATTTTAAAAACGGTTCAGTTTCTATAGGTTGTATCCAAAACCAACTAGACCCGATAGTAGTGGTATGAATGCAATAGTGTTGGCTACCTAAAACTTGGCTGCATTCATAAGAACGGATAGCGGGCCTTTCCATTGCGACAACGCACTATCCGTTCTCTCCTAATAAAAAAGGAATAGGATTTATAGGATTGAGTTTGATTATTAGGATTTTTGTTTTTACCAAAAATCACAAAGTGAACCGAAGTCACTCGTCACTATCACTTGTCCCTCAAAATACCTGTAACTAATTCAAATACTTCATTGCATTGTCGCTACCGACTCCTAATTGTTGAACGGTGCTTAACAATTTTTGGATGATGTTGCTATTTTTATCATCGCTCAAACGCTGCTGCAATTGCAACAACAAAGCGGTCAAACTCAAATTGCGGATGTCTTCGCTACCGATGCCT
This sequence comes from Chitinophagales bacterium, assembly GCA_020630635.1. Lineage (GTDB taxonomy): Bacteria > Bacteroidota > Bacteroidia > Chitinophagales > UBA2359 > JAHDBB01. The sequence goes on along the minus strand of JAHDBB010000134.1, from coordinate 5,549 downwards.
GAACGCTGCACTAAGGCTTGTAAATTTTGGGCTAAAGGACCATCGCCATCGCCTAAAAGAGACGCTTTTAATTCACTCAAGACGGAACTGTTGTTGACCATTTTATCAATTTTCTTTCCTTGTGTAACGGCTTGCATCATTTCGGTAAAGAAAGTGTTGTCGCCTCCAACAATGTCAATTTTAGCCGACTTCATGGCCTCGCTCAATACGATTGCTTGGGCTTCCGCTACCGATTGTTGGATACCGATTTCTGCCAATTCGATTTCCTTTTCTTTGGCTAAACGCAATTTGAATTCCTCGTGTTCTTTGCCTGCCCCATCCAATTGTGACATTGCTTTCGCTTTCTCTTCCAAACCTTTGGCATCTGCAATTCCTTTTACCTCAATACTTTTGGCATCTGCTAATCCTTTGGCTTCAATACTTTTGGCATCTGCTAACCCTTTGGCTTCGATCACTTCTGCTTGTGCCAAACCTTGTGCCTTGTCTGCCTCAGAACGAATCTCAACAACTTTGGCTTCTGCCATTCCCAATTTTCTATCCGCTTCCGCTTGAGCTTCCGCAGTAGCTTCAATGCTTTTGGCTTGTGCCATCGCTTTGGCTTCAATAACTTGTGCTTCCGCTTCTCCTTGCTTCTCTAAAGCTGCTGCTTTGGCTTCAATAATTTGTGCTTCTGCCAAACCTTGTGCCGCTTTTTTAGACGCTTCTGCTTCCGCTAAAACCTTAATAGCTTCTGCTTCTTTGACACTTGCTTTTTCATCTGCTTCTGCTTCAATCAATCTTTGTTGAGCTTTGAACTCTGCTGATTTTTGTTCAGCTTCTGCCGTTTTGATTGATTGAATCAAAGTTTCTTCGGCGGCTTTTTCAGCACTAATGATGGCTACATTTTTTTGACGTTCTGCTTCCTTAATGGCTTCTAAATCTTTGATTTTCTCTTGCTCTTCGACTACTGTTTTTTCGACAATGACACGCTCCTTGATGACATCTTGAATAATTTTGCGTTCTTCTTCAATGGCTTTTTGCTTTTCAATTTCAGCCAACGATACTATTTTTTCTCTTTCAGTTTGTTCCAACATACGGTCTTTTTCAACTCTTTCCGTTTCTACTGCTTCTGTACGTTCTTTTTGTTTCATAGCGACAATCACCTGACGCTCTTTGTTTTGTTCAGCTACTTCTAATTCTTCATCAGTCGTAATGCGAACTCTTTCCGCCATTAAACGCTCTTCTTCTAAAACCTTTTTGATTTGAGCATCTTCACGAGCTTTGATATTGGCGATTTCTCTTTTTTGTCTTTCCTCTTTTTCAGCCAATTGTCTTTCCAATTCTAAGATGGCTTCTTGTGCCTCAACATTTTGTTTTTTGATGGTTTTTTCCTCTTCTTTGCGAATTAAATTGGCTTGGATATTTTGAGCAGCCGTCAAGTCGGTAATTTTTTTGATACCTTCTGCATCTAAGATATTATCGGGCTTCAAATATTCTAAAGGTGTTTGTTCCAAGTAATCAATCGCAGCATCATCTAAGACATAACCATTTAAATCGGTTCCGATAATCTCTAAAATTTGGTTTTTAAAGTTTTCTCTTGAATCGTATAAATTTACAAAGTCAAATCGTTTACCGACGGTCTTTAAGGCTTCCGAAAATTTGGCTTCAAACAATTCATTTAAGGTGTTAATATCAGAAGCTCTTTCGCAACCAATGGTTTGAGCTACTTTGGTAACGGCTGCTTCATCGGGATTGACTCTTACAAAGAAAGCAACCTTAATATCAGCCCGCATATTGTCTTGACAAATTAATCCATCTTTTCCCATCCTCGCAATTTCAACCTTCTTTAAGCCAATGTCCATAATTTCAATTCGATGAACAACTGGTGCAACAATCATTCCATTGAAAGCTACTTTGGTTCCGCCCATTCCAGTACGAACAATCGCTTGTCCTTGTGGGATTTTTTTATACATATTGGATACAAATGCAATGATAAGAAATACGCCAGCAATGATGACGACTAAGATAATGATTAAGGATGTGGTGAGCATAGTTTATTGTTTTGTTTTTGGTTAATATAATTTTTAGGGTTTTAGAAATAAGGGTAAATGCATAGGTGAATGTGCATTGAGCCTTTTTCATAGTTAGTTTTTATAAAAATTTAATTAGATTTAGAGAGTTGTAAAATACCGCAATCGTCTAACACAAAGCCATTTAAATCTGTTCCAAGTGATGCTAAGGCTTTATGTCTAAAATCATCTTGATTACGATAGATTTCATTAAAAGTAAATTGTAAGGCAGTATCTCTTACAGCCGTTGTAAATTGGGATTCAAATAAATCTTGGATAGCGGACTCATCGAAAGTTTTTTTCGTTCCTATGGATTGAGCCACTTTTGTAACAGACATTTCATCGGGATTGATTCTCACAAAAAAATTGACTTCCATATTTGCCATAATATGGTCTTTACATAAAATAGCATTTTGTCCTGTACAAAGTACTTGAATTTTTTTGATGGAAATATCTATTTTCTCTGTTTGATGAATAACGGGAGCTGCTATCATCCCTGAAAAAGACACTATATTTCCACCCATTCCAGAACGAATGATGGCTTGTCCTTGTGGAACTTTTTGATACATTTTGGATATAAATGCAATCATTGAAAACATCATAATGACTATGACTGCTAATACAATTAACAATAGGGTTGTTGTCATATAGACTGGGGTTTTAATGGTATAAATTAAATTAACTTTCTATTCTATCTTCCATTCTATCGACCAAATAGTAATCTTCTTTCTTTTCGACAATAACGACTTGTTCCCCTTTTTTGATAGGAACACCATCTATTGAAACAATTGAAATCAAGAAGTTTTTATCGCCTACAAACAATTCGCCTTGTCCCATTTTTTTATCTTTTAGGCTCAACATAACGGTACAGACACGACCTTCCAAATCGACGGATTTTTCTCCTTTAAAATTCAACTTTTCAAATAGAGGAACCATGGGAGTCGTAACCATTTTGGCGATAAATAGGGCAAATAAAAAGATGGGAACATATAAAAGAAGAGCGATCCAAGTAGTGGTATTTTCTGCGTAGTGATTGACTAATATAGAACTCATCCACATCGTAAAAATGACAATGGATAAGAAAATCATAAAAGGGACTTTTCCCAAGTTGAACCAACCCAACATAGCCAATATACCAACTCCTCCACCGCCATCTAAGTCAGTGTCCATATCCGCATCGACATCAGCATCTACATCCATATCAACATCAACGTCCACATCAATATCTACATCCGCATCTACATCGACATCAAAATCCAAAAAGTCCATATCTAAAGCACCCAATACGACTGTTACCCAATAGAAGGCAATCAAAATCATCAATACACTTAATACAATATTCATGGGCTGGAAAGCCGCTTGGAAGAATTCTAACATAGTAATGGGTTTGGTGACGCAGATGATAAGTGTATATGTGTGCCTTAATAGAGAGAGTCTTTTATATCTGCACCATTTGTTAAAAAAACTTAAAATCTATAAAATAAGTTCCTTAGAGTTGTAAAAATCGTAATTATTCTAAGTTAATAAAGATGCTCCTTATCTATTTGCAACATAATTGGATAACGCATCCTAAAGAGCAACCCAACAGCTACTCCAAATACAAATCCACCAATGTGCGCCCACCACGCCACACCAGCCGAAGCAGCCGTATCTGGTCCCATTGAGCCAATACCACTAAACAACTGCTGAACAATCCAAAAGCCCAAAAAGTAAATCGCTGCAACTCTAAAGGAACGGAAGAAAAATATCACCAGAAGTTTGATCCTAGAACGAGGAAACATAATGAGATAAGCACCGAGTATCGCAGATATAGATCCACTAGCACCAACGCTAGGAATATTGCTACCTAAATTAAAAAAAGTATGTGCCAATGAGGCAAACAATCCTCCGCCAAGATAAAAAAGCAAAAAGACTACACTTCCTACAGTAGCTTCAATATTGTCACCAAAAACCCATAAAAACAACATATTCCCGATCAAGTGCATCCATCCTCCATGCAAAAACGTACTAGTAAGTAGGGTAAAAAGGTCTTGCCCCTGCTGTATTTCTTGGGGAATAGATCCATACTCATAAATAAACCTTTCTAATGCGTCCATCGGCAAACTAGCCTCAAACAAAAAAATAAGAACATTAAAACCTATAAACAGATAGGTGATATAAGGATAAGCGCCACCTTTCACTTGGTCGTCGCCAATTGGAAAAATCATATTGTGAAATTTGTGTAAAAAAACCCCTTGAAAGTTACGATTTTTTACTTGTAAAACAGGAACAATTACATATTTTTATTTTCTAAAATCTTTAAAAGATAGACAATACTTTAGCATTTTTGTACTCATTACAAACAAAAAAAATCAAACAATGCTTAGTTTCTGGGAAAAAAACTCTTTACTCCAATACGACTACCTTATCATCGGCGCAGGGATTGTCGGGCTTTCTGCGGCTGCCAGTCTTATCGAAAAAAACAAGGCTCAAAAGATTTTAGTTATAGAAAGAAGTCTTTTTCCGACGGGAGCAAGTACCAAGAATGCGGGCTTTGCCTGTTTCGGCAGTGTTACTGAATTACTAAGCGATTTGCAAAAAATGTCCGAAAAATCCGTCCAAGAACTAGTAGTACAACGTTGGAACGGTTTACAAAAACTACAAAAAAGATTAGGTGAAAAAAATATCGGCTTGCTCAATCATGGAGGCTATGAATTGATTGCTGAAAAAGAAACCGATTGTTTACAACACATCTCAAAAGTCAATGAGTTATTAGAGCCGATTTTTCAAGATAAGGTTTTTGAGCAACGAGACGACCTAATCAAGCCTTTTGGATTCAATCAAGAGAAGGTAAAACATCTTATCTACAATCGTTTTGAATCCCAAATTGATACAGGAGCCATGATGGTTAGTTTACTCAATTATGTTCAGCAAAAAGGAGTACGGGTTTTGACTGGTTGTGAAGCTGTTCAATTTGAAGAAAATAGGGAAAAGGTTTTTGTAAAGGTCAAAAATCCCTTAGAGTCCAAACAAAGCATTGTATTCAAAGCCAATAAACTCTTGATTTGCACCAATGCGTTTACGTCATCACTTCTTCCTGATATAGATTTAAAACCAGGTCGAGGGCAGGTATTGGTGACGAAGCCTATCGAACAATTGCCTTTCAAAGGCGTATTTCATTATGACGAAGGCTTTTATTATTTCCGCAACTATGGCAAGCGCATCATTTTTGGAGGAGGGCGCAATTTGGATTTCAAAGGCGAAGAAACGACGAAAATCGAGACAACAACTCAAATCATTGACCACTTAAAAGATCAACTCAAAGAAGTCATTATTCCCCAACTGGACTTTGAGGTCGATCATCAATGGGCGGGCATTATGGCTTTTGGCGACAACAAACAACCCATTTTCAAGGTGCTGTCACCCAATATAGCAATCGGTGTTCGCTTGGGAGGAATGGGCGTAGCGATTGGTAGTGAATTAGGCGATAAGTTGGCAGGACTTTTCTAGTTCTTTTCTTAG
>JAHDBB010000133.1:9710-12253 GCA_020630635.1 Chitinophagales bacterium | reverse complement strand
TATCCAATGAAAAAATAACAACATGAATATTGAAAATAAAATTGCAACCTCTAAAAACTTTCTTTTTATCCTATCCAATGAATCAGATAAATGCGCTGATGACCTCAAATATTTAAGGAAAACTTTTTGTGGAAGAATCGTTGAAAATCTTTCAGAAATTAGCGAGCCTTATCAAGATAAAAAGATTTATATTTGCGGAGATATTAGCAAGCTCCCAAGCACAAATATTCCACTCTATATAGTGAAAGAACTTTCTTCCAATTATGAAAATTGTGAAAACGAAAATATTCAAATTATTGAATTGGGAGAAGTTCCTGTTATCATTGAAAATGCTGGCGTATATTTTAGGCATTTATTCAAAGAAGAGGATTGTTTTAACAAAATAAAAACAGAACATAAGTTTCAAAACTTAACAGAGTCCAACAAAGGAGGATCTGCTCTTAGAACAGGCATCTATCTAACTGAAATCAAAAAGGAAGAAACGGTAGAAAAAGGTGAAATACTCCATTATCGTCTGTTAAGATGCTCCAGTAATTTAACAGGACCTACTGATAATTTTCGTGAAACCGACCATAAAATAATAAAGACACTCAATGAGGCTGCCAAATATGTATTTGAAAAAGAAACGTCTTTAAATCATGTCTTGGCTCAAATCTATCAAAACAAGAAAACAACAGGCATCAAGGTAAAAGAAAAAAAGGCAAAAATAAAGGCACATTCTGACAAAACAAAAGACATGTTAAAAGATGGTCTCATTGCTTTTTGTACATTTTATGATAAAGCCAATTTTCAACATTTACAATCATCCAATTCAGATAAATTTGATTACTGTTACAAAGATATTAGCGGCTTAACACGACTTCATTTTAAATTAAAAGACTCCGTAAAGGATGACACTTTAGCCAAAAAGTTCAGCGTTACTCTCTATCCCAATTCCGCTTTTATCATTCCACTTTCAACCAATAGACTATACACCCACGAAACGAGACCTTCCATGTTAAACATTGACCTTATTCCAATTAGAATGGGCTATGTTGTGCGATGCTCCAAAGCCGAAGCCTTGTTTATGGGTAATCAAACATACATTAAGGAAAATGGCGAATTGATCAAATTGGAAAACATTACCCAAAAAACCATGACAGACTTACGAAGCTCCTACTATGAAGAAAATAAAACGGAGAACCTGGTTGAATACGGCAAGGTTCATTTCAGTATGAATTTAGGAGATTATCAAAAACCCATTTATTAACCCATGACCAAAGAAAATAATATTGCAGGTTTTCACCAATTCACCCTTCCCTTAGAAGAAACCTTATTTCAAAGGTTGAAAAATTCTGTTGATTTTGAGGACATAGCAAAAGGTAGAAAAGGAAATCATCTGGTTAATGTGGGCGAGACAGGCATTCCTATTGTGAGAACCACCTCAAAGTATAACCAAGCTGCTCATAATTTTTCGGATATTCACCATTCGATTATCAATAGTATAAAAAATGAGATTGATAAAAATGACGAGATTCAGCTTCCTACATTGTCTTTCAATAACGCCTTAATCGAAATTTATAATCGTCAATACGCCAAGATGGGTTATCATTCAGATCAGTCTTTAGATTTGGAAAATGATTCATATATCGCTCTTTTTTCTTGTTATGAATCTCCCGATGATTTCGACTTTTTAAGAAAACTCAAAGTAAAAAGCAAAGAAACCAATGAAGAATATGAACTTACATTGACCAATAATTCCGTTATCTTATTTTCTTTGCCAACCAACTTCATTTTTTCCCATAAAATCATCTTAGATTCCACCTCCAAACAAAAACCATTGGATTTAGAGAATAGATGGTTAGGTATTACTTTTCGACAATCAAAAACCTTCATTCAATTCAAAGACCATTTACCTTTTTTCCAAAATGGTCAACAACTAACCCTAGCAGATGAGAATCAACAAAAGGAGTTTTACAAATTGAGAGGTCAAGAAAAGAAAAGTATGCGTTTTGAATATCCAAGTTTATCCTATACTCTAAGTAAGAGTGATCTAATGAAACCAAAGGGAGTTGATGGATAACTTAGGAAAAAATCACACAAAAACCAATTTATAATTTACCATTAATAATAACCACCTTCTCCACTTCCCAAACTCTTTCGCCAGCCAAAACAATGGTATAAATGCCACTTGACAAATACGACATATCCAATCTCAATGAAGCATCATTTAGCACTTTTTCTTGATACTGCACATTCCCATGAATATCAAAAACCGTCAAGTCTAAATGAGATTCATTCATTTGTTTTTGATCCCATTCCAACTCAAAAACACCCATCGAAGGATTCGGATAAATATTCAAAAAATTATTGAGTGTCACTTCATTTAAAGAGGTAAAAGGTGGCAAACAAGAACAAGATTCTTTAGGAACAAATGTATCAACTACTTGTGGAGCTTTATAAGTCGCTTGCACGATAACGCCTGACTGTCCTTCATTATCCATATTGGCATTTCGCAAAAGCATCGTTTTCCAATTGCTATTTTCAGGGACATATTCAAAGGT
>JAHDBB010000133.1:0-9610 GCA_020630635.1 Chitinophagales bacterium | reverse complement strand
TAGCCTCGTCTTTCATTCAAAGCGGTTCCATTACAGGGCGGAACGGAAATAAAGACTTGTCCCCCATTTTCAACCACTCTTTCTGCCGTTCCTGTCGAACCTGTATAATCTTTCAAAACCGTTCCGTCTGGAAAGTTCGTTTGTACTATTTGATCCTGCCAAGTATCCCAACTATCATTGATACAAATCAAGGCTTTGGCTTCTCGTTCTATCACCAACAAATCTTCTGATTGCCAAGGAACAAAATACGCTCCTTCTTTAAAGCCCAAGTTTTGATGACACCATAGTAAATTGAACAAGGCTTCTCTAATGGGAAGATCTGTTTCATTGGTTGGTAAATGTGCGTAGCGTTTACCTGTATAGCCTATGTCAAAAAGGTCTTCAAAAAATATCTGTGGTGCGCCATCAACTGCCAATGCCACCGCATAAGCTGCCATCAGTCTTGGATCATTGGGTTCAATATGTGGACTCAATTCATTGTCACTCTCCCACCCAATATAATCTCCATCAGTATTCTTCAAAGGTCTAAATGTATCGTGGTTATTGATAAAAGGAACTGTCATAAAACGATTGCCCTGTTGTCCATTGGGAATATTGCCAATATTGTAAGAGCCTCCACTCACGACCATATTATAAATCTCGCCTCTTAATCCGAAGTCAAAGGTTCCTGCTCGGTTTTGGACAGCCTCACACCAGTTATCTAAGTCGCTGCCTCCACCAACATACTCCCCTACTGCAAACATGGTTTCTCCTTCACTTGCAAAGCCTGCATTGTATTGGACATTCCATAAAAAGTCTTCGGTTATATAGGTTGGAAAGTGCTTCACCGCATCTAAACGATAACCATCAAATCCAACCTGTCGTTTATACCAAATCATCCACTCCCGCATTTCATCTCTCATATAACTGGGCGACTGTGGTGGATTGTAGGTTGCATTGGAGCTTTGTCCATAAGAATCCGCTTCGTAAGAAATATCAGGTCCCCACCAAGCAGAGTTTAGATCATTGGTACAACAAGGATTATTTTCGTTGGGATAAAAGTTTTGCCAGTTTTTAGAAAAGCGTCCTTCCCTCGTCCAATAGTCTGCGGCACTGACATTATTGGCTGGATGGGAAAAACAAGTGTACCGAAAGTTCTTAAATTGATTGGTTCCGTCACCGTCTAAGGCTTCGGGGTCTCGTCCTCCTTGTCCTGCTGCTGAACCTGCTCCCGTCAAATGATTTAACACCACATCTTGGATGACATCAATTCCATTGGCTTTCATTATTGCCACCATCCGTAATACCTCGTCTTTGTCGCCCATACGAGTTTGCACATCCCCTTTTTGATATTTATCCCCTAAATCGTATTGGTCGAAGCAGTTGTAACCTGTTCCTTGATTGGCTCCTTTGGTGATGGGTGGAATCCATATCGCATCAATTCCTAAGTCTCGCAAACGGGGAGCTAATTCTGCTAAATAGTTGCTCCAATCATCTTGGTAATTGTCGTTCCAGTAGTCCCACCAAAAACCTTGTAAGACAATCTGGCGATTGGTTGGATTTTGTGCCAGCAGGCTTATCGTCAGTCCTAAAAAGATGAGTAGACAAGTGATTTTTTTGAACATGGTATTAATTTTTGGGGACGAAAGGGACGTTTTGGTTCAGTTTGTGGTTATGGGACGAGGGGACGTTTTTCGGTTCTTTTTTTGAAGAGTTTTCGATTAATTACTCAATCAGTCGTCCCTTTACGTCCCAAACATGTAGATATGGAACAGTTCGTCCCTTCGTCACATCTTCTGATTCTAAGAAGTCCAAACCTCAACCAACTAGCCCCGATAGTAGTGGTATTCGTGTGAAGCGTTGGCTTAGAAAAACGTTGGCGACACGAATAAGAACGAATAGCGGGACTTGCCATAACGATGAAAGACAAACCTTTCGCTCCTAATAAACACAAACGGAACCGCATTCATCATTGAGCATTCACAATTCATCATTAGTGAATCCCTAAAAGAAAAAAATCATGAACAGAACTAATCATCGACTATGGACTGAAAACCATCGACTCTATAAGGTATTGCTAAATGTATGAACGACCTTTTCCAATCCATTCAAAAAAGCCTCATTCCCTTCTCTCGTTCCAATCGTGACACGTACACAATCAGACGCACCAAATCCAGCAACGGGTCGAACCATCACGCCTTCTTGTAACATTGCTTCCTCAAAATCTGTAGGCGACATGGGCGGTTTCATCAATAAAAAATTCGCTTGGGTTTTCCAGTATTTTATGTCTAATGCTTCCAATTTTTGATAGATAAATGCTTTTTCCGTATGGACATGTTCCACCGTTTTTTGGATAAATTCATCGTCCTCTAATGCGGCAATAGCAGCCTCCAAACTCAAAGAATTGAGCATAAAAGGACGCATGAGATTTCGTAGATAGGTAGCAATCTCTTCGGTAGAATAAGAATAACCGACTCGCATCCCTGCTAAACCATAGGCTTTGGAAAAACTATTAATTCCAATCACGTTTTTACCTTCCAAAACATAGGGCAAAGCACGCACAAATTCAGGTGCATCTGTATATTGAAAATACACTTCATCAAATACCAAAATGACATGATCGGGCAGTTTTTCGACCAACTCATCAATCTGATATTTGGGAATGTGCGTACCGGTTGGATTGTTGGGGCTGGTGACAAAAACCAACCGAGTTTTTTCAGTAATGGCATTTAAAATCCCTTCCACATCCAATAGAAAATGGTCTCCAACCAAAGGAATATTAATGGCTGTTGCCCCATTTTTTTCAGGAAATTCCCAATAGGGTCCAAAAGCTGGATTGGAATAAATACATTCCGTCCCTTCTCCCATAAAAGCCCGTACAATCAACTCAATATTGGCTACACCACTATTGGTTGTCACAAACTGGTTGGGTGTCAACTCGCCTTTGTAAAAATGAGCTAGTGCTGTTCTCAATCGAGCATCGGTTCTATCAGGATATTCTGATAAATTTCCAATATGTTTTTGGATGGCAGCCAATGCTTTTGGCGATGAACCCAACGGATTTTCATTAGAGGATAATTTATATATTGTCTTACCTTCGACCATCACTTCAGATTTAGACTTTCCACCTTTATAAGTAGATTTTTTGAGTAAATAAGATTTGTATTTTATCGACATTGAGCGTCTATTTAGTTAGTTTTCCACAAAGAAACATAAAAAAAGAATTTGAGAAAAATTTTATCCGAACCAATGTCAGATAGATTTGTTTTAGAAATCGATGGTTGCGGTGGGTTTTGTATTTTTTTTTGGAGAGAAAGGTTTATTACTTCGTCGTGACAGGTCTCCCCGCTATCCGTTCTTATTCGTGTCGCCAACGTTTTCCGAAGCCAATGCTGCTACACGAATACCACTACTATCGGGTCTATTTGGTTGTTGGAAAGTCCCCATAGTACCAGTTCTTTTTACCTATAATCCACCTTTAATCAGACTTTTCAATTATTAAAAACCTTATTTTTTGTCTAAAAACCAAACATAATTATAAACAAACACGATAAAGTCAAAAAATTCACTTATGTAACAATTAGTATTTTATAAAAAATTTCTTAAATTTAACATTGATATAATTTTAAAGTATCGAGCATTTTTAACAAAAATCTTTAAACCTAACACTGCAATGATGAAAAAAACTCTATACAAATTTTTAGCTTATAGTATTTTGCTGCTTAGTTGGCAATTTGGACAAGCACAAGCCGTCACTTATATTGGTGATGGAGGCGGTCCCAGCTTTACAGGAAATCAAGGAGGAGGCACTCCCCTTTTCAACCAATGTGTGCCAGAAGGTGGCAACATGTTTTTAGACTGGGAAACCTTTAATGGAGGGTTCGGTGGAGACGGACAAACAACAACTTGCCGAGTAATTGTAAGAGGGATGACTCCCACTGCCGATGGACAATCATTGATTGCCTCTGATATAGTCTGTATTGCTCCAGGAAACTTCGTTGGAGATGCAGGCAACAATGACGATTATTTTGTCAATCTCAACGTTTGTAACCTTCCACCTGGACGTTATTCTATGGAAATCCAATGTGATGAGGCAGGTGGTGATTTTGATAATACAACAGGGGGGGCAACGGCCATTACGACTTGGGACTATGCGCCACCAGACTCTCCTACCTATTACTACGGTGATGCCGATGGCAATTGTAATCTAGCAGATGGCTTAGATAATATCCAACAAGAAACCATCGTCAATGGAGGACAACCTGGACAATTAGAATACTTTACGATTGGAGATGCCGATGTGTATCGTTCCATGTTAGTTATCAACGGCTTATTTATGGATATGGGTAAATTCCAGCAAGGAAATCCTAACTTACCAGGCTCTCTAAACGATTTACAAGCATTTTATGATGCTGGATGTGTAGGAGTAGGAACTTTCCCTATCAATGGATTCTGCTCAAGCGATCCTTTGACCTTAGATGGAGCAGAGGTCAATGTCACAAAATGTACCGCTTGTGGTACAGCAGATGTGACAGCCAACCGACTTTGCTATCGTGTTTATGAACAAGGAACAGCAGCTCCTGCATTTACATGTTTCACTATTCCTTTTATGGATGATTGTCCAGCAGGTGGTCCAGCAGGCAATACCTTTCCAACAGGAGGTTCTTGCCAAAATCAACAAGGAGTTTTAGATCAACGCTGGCAAACTACCAGTCAAAACATTGATCTCATTCCACCAGGTACTACACCAGGTACTTATGTCATTGAATCTTATACAGAAACTGACATTACCAATTGTGATGGAAGTACAGAAACGGTGACAGAACCAGACAATGCGCCTACAGGATTTTACTCTACTTCCTTTGACGTTTTAGCTTCCCAAAGTGGTTTTTGTTGTACCATTCCAGAAATATTTACGACTACAGTAGCAGATATTTGTCCTGGTGACATGTTTGATTTGGCAACCGTCATGATCACAGATACAGCGACTTATACAGGTACAGAAGCATTTACGACAACTTATCATAGTGCTTCTCCTGCGACGAGTGCCAATGTATTGGGGGCTACAACTGTTAGTCCTGCTGCTACGACTACTTACTACATTTTGGTGACCAATGATAATGAGACTCCAATGGATCCATCGGATGATTGTTTTGATGAGATACCTTTTACCGTAAGAGTAGATGATATGCCGCCCGTGATTACTTGTCCAGCCGACTTTACTTTATCTAGTTGTGATGCGACCTTCCCTCCTGCTATGACTATTGATGCCTTAAACGATTCAGTTGAAGCAACTTGTTTGGGAATGACTACTTTAGATTTCAGAAGTAGTGCAGGTCTATTTGATTTTGGTACAACTGATTTGGTTAATACAGCCACAGATGGTGCCAACCTTACTGGTAGTATGTCATTTGACATATTTGATGAAGCAACTGGTACAATGGGACCAGGAGGAGCCAATGATGTAGTTGTCAGTTATGAAATGTTCCCTGCTATTGATGTATATGGCTTACCAACAGTCCTAGACCCTTTGGCAGGTGTAACCCAAGACATCAACCAAACAAATAGTGGTTTGACTGGAATGATTCCCATCAATCAATCAGGTAGTAATAATTCTTCCTTTGGTGATATGGATATGTTATGTATTACAGTAGAACTTCCTACATTTACCTGTGTTCATGCTTCTGAATTTAGTGTCGAACTTTCAAGTATCAATACAGCAGGAGAAATCTTTGAGTCTAGTTCATTGGTATTTTTAGATGAAAATAGTAATCCTTATGGAGGTGTAAGTTACAATGGTTTCTACAATACCTTACCCACAGGTTGTGGAGCTGGTAATGGAGGTTTTGTCAATACAAATCCTTACACTGTTACAGGAAATGGTGTTTATGTAGCTGCCGCTACCAATAATATAGATTTAACAGACCCTTGTAATCCTGTTCGTATTCCTAGTGGAACGGTTTGTAATCAACCAACCGATTGTGGAACCATCAATGCAGCTACGGATGCAGGTTTAGATCCAGGAGACTTGATCGGTGGATTCCAGTTTTGTACTCGCTTAGAAGACATTGGATTTACAGAAACAGAAGGTGCTTCTTCTAGCTCTTTTACCTCCTTTACCTCTAATATTAATTCAATGGTTTTCTCCGAACTCTGCTTTGGTTCGGCAGTTTGTGACAACAGCCTTGATAGTGAATTGACCTTAACTTCTACTGATGTATCAGATGGTCTTAATCCTGAAACGATTTGTCGTACTTATATGATAGATGATGCCTGTGGAAATATGGCAACTTGTACTCAAAAAATCATGTTACCAGAGTGTTCTACTTGTCCTGTTCCAACCTTAGTACCGACTGTAACAGAAGCATGTGATGCAGATATGGTAGAAGTTTGTTATGAAATGGAAGGGGACTTCACAGATGCTTATCTATACATCAATGGGACTGCATCTGCACCAGGCGCAGGGGCAGACGATACTTTATGTGTTATGATACCTGTTGCTAACCAAACTTGTATGCCTGTAGACTTACCTTTAGTTGCCACGCTTATTTGTGCAGATAGTACAGCCTTAGTTGTAGAAGAAACAGTTGGGACTGTTACCATCTATCCGGCTGCCATTGCTGGTGCTTCAACAGGTGATGGTATGTGTAGTGCTGTCTCGGTTACTTTAACCGCTACTGATGGAACCATCTGCTTTACAGAAACGACTCAATGTACTACCGATGGGAATATTGCTGATTATACGGGTACAGAGTTAGGATGGGAAACGACGGCTACCGCTGCTAATTGTCCTGCTCCTACAGCTATCTCTGCTACTTGTGCTGCCTGTATCGCTTGTCCGACGGCTGCCTTTGCTAGCATTGATCCAGAAGCTTGTGATGGTGATATGGTGTCAGTTTGTTATCAATTTACAGGTGATGCAACGGGAGCTGAATTGTACTTAAATGGTACACTCGCTGCTACGGGTACCATGATGAACGAACTCCTTTGCGGTATGGTTGCTGTATCCAATCAAGGATGTAATCCTATTATGGAAAGTATCAGTGCCAATATTGTTTGTGTAGATGGTACTTCTGTTGTAGATGGTGAGGTTGCTGGAATGACCACTGTTTATCCTGCTGCCATTGCTGGTACTTCAACGGGTGATGGTATGTGTGATGCAGTATCTGTTACCTTAACCGCTGCTGATGGAACCATCTGCTTCACAGAAACGACTCAATGTACTGCCGATGGGGATGTTGCTGATTATGCTGGTACTGAATTAGGATGGGAAGCGATGGCTACCGCTGCTAATTGTCCTGCTCCTGCGGCTATCTCTGCTACTTGTGCTGGCTGTATCGCTTGTCCGACGGCTGCCTTTGCTAGCATTGATGCAGAAGCTTGTGATGGTGATATGGTGTCGGTCTGTTATCAATTTACAGGTGATGCAACGGGAGCTGAATTGTACTTAAATGGTACACTCGCTGCTACGGGTACCATGATGAACGAACTCCTTTGCGGTATGGTTGCTGTATCCAATCAAGGATGTAATCCTATTATGGAAAGTATCAGTGCCAATATTGTTTGCGTAGATGGTACTTCTGTTATAGATGGAGAAGTTGCTGGAACGACAACTGTTTATCCGGCTGCTATAGCTGGTGCTTCAACGGGTGATGGTATGTGTAGTGCTGTCTCGGTTACTTTAACCGCTGCTGATGGTACCATCTGCTTTACTGAAACAACTCAATGTACTGCCGATGGAGATGTCGCTGGTTATGCTGGTACGGAATTGGGATGGGAAGCGATGGCTACTGCTGCTAATTGTCCTGCTCCTGCCGCTATCTCTGCTACTTGTGCTGGTTGTGTTGCTTGTCCAACTGCTGCTTTTGCTAGCATTGATGCAGAGGCTTGTGATGGTGATATGGTTTCTGTCTGTTATCAATTTACTGGCGATGCAACTGGAACCGAATTGTACTTAAATGGCACACTCGCCGCTACAGGTACCATGATGAATGAATTACTTTGTGGTACCGTTGCGGTATCTAATCAAGGATGTAGTCCAACTACAATAGATATAAACGCTAACGTTATTTGTTCGGATGGCACTTCTATTTTAGATGGTGAAATTGCGGGCATGACGACTGTTTACCCTGCCGCTTTAACTGGTTCTACCTCTGGGGATGGTCTTTGTGAATTTGTCTCTGTTACCTTAACCGCTGCCGATGGAAGTATCTGCTTCAATGAATCGGCTTTCTGTTCTATGGATGGAGTGGTTGCCGAATATACAGGTACGGAATTAGGATGGGAAGCAATGGCTACCGCTGCTAGTTGTCCTGTTCCTGCGGTTATCTCTGCCTCTTGTAATAATTGTGGCGTTCCTATTGTTTGTCCAACGGCTGCTTTTGCTAGTATTGATGCAGAAGCTTGTGATGGCGATATGGTTACTATCTGTTATCAATTTACGGGTGATGCCAATGGAGCTGAATTATACTTAAATGGTACACTTGCTGCTACGGGTACTACAACCAATGAATTACTTTGTGGTACGGTTACAGTTGCCAACCAAGGATGTAGTCCAACTACCGTAGATATAAACGCTAATATTATTTGTTCGGATGGCACTTCCATTTTAAATGGCGAAGTTGCGGGTATGACGACTGTTTATCCGGCTGCCATTGCT
This sequence comes from Chitinophagales bacterium, assembly GCA_020630635.1. Taxonomy (GTDB): domain Bacteria; phylum Bacteroidota; class Bacteroidia; order Chitinophagales; family UBA2359; genus JAHDBB01. The sequence continues at coordinate 972 of JAHDBB010000133.1, read as the reverse complement.
GGTGCTTCGACTGGCGATGGTATGTGTGATGCGGTTTCGGTTACTTTAACGGCTACTGATGGAACCATCTGCTTTACGGAAACAACTCAATGTACTGCCGATGGAGATGTCGCTGATTATGCTGGTACGGAATTGGGATGGGAAGCGATGGCTACTGCTGCTAATTGTCCTGCTCCTGCCGCTATCTCTGCTACTTGTGCTGGTTGTGTTGCTTGTCCAACTGCTGCTTTTGCTAGCATTGATGCAGAGGCTTGTGATGGCGATATGGTTTCTGTCTGTTATCAATTTACAGGAGATGCAACTGGGGCGGAATTGTACTTAAATGGTACACTCGCTGCTACAGGTGCAATGATGAATGAATTGCTTTGTGGTATGGTTGCAGTCACGAATCAAGGATGTGATCCGATTGATGTCGATATAAATGCTAATATTATTTGCTCGGATGGTACTTCTATTATTGATGGTGAGGTCGCTGGTATGACTACAGTTTATCCGGCTGCCTTAACTGGTTCTACCTCTGGGGATGGTCTTTGTGAATTTGTCTCTGTTACCTTAACCGCTGCCGATGGAAGTATCTGCTTCAATGAAACTGCTTTCTGTTCTGCCGATGGAGTCGTTGCTGATTACACAGGAACTGAATTAGGATGGGAAGCGGCTGCTACTGCTGCTAGTTGTCCAACTCCTGCTGCTATCTCGGCTACTTGTGGTAATTGTGGGGTTCCTATTGTTTGTCCGACGGCTGCTTTTGCTAGTATTGATGCAGAAGCTTGTGATGGCGATATGGTTACTATCTGTTATCAATTTACGGGTGATGCCAATGGAGCTGAATTATACTTAAATGGTACACTTGCTGCTACGGGTACGATGATGAATGAATTACTTTGTGGTACCGTTGCGGTATCTAATCAAGGATGTAGTCCAAGTAGTGTAGATATAAACGCTAATATTATTTGCTCGGATGGAACCTCTATT
>JAHDBB010000132.1 GCA_020630635.1 Chitinophagales bacterium | reverse complement strand
TTTAGGAGAGAAAGGTTTTAAAGTCGATAGTTTTTCAGTCCATAGTCGATAGTTGCGGTTCTTTTCGTAGTCTTCATCCTAAAGAATGAAGTAAAATTTATTTTTTGGAGAGAACGGTTATTACTCTTTCATCGCATTGGGTCTCCCCGCTATCCGTTCTTATTCGTGTCGCCAACGTTTTTCTAAGCCAACGCTACATACACGAATACCACTACTATCGGGTCTAGTTGGTTAAGGACACAACGTTTTTAAAGGGGCGAACTGTTCATTTTTTACATGTTGGGACGAAGTTGACGTAAAGCTTTTTTAGCAAAAAATCATGAAGCGAACCGAAAACGTCCCCTCGTCCCAAAAATCACGAAGCGAACCGTCCCTTCGTCCCCAAAGCACGAAGTGAACCGAAAACGTCCCCTCGTCCCAAGATTTTTATATCGACTAATTCGCCTTCAACGTCTTAAACATACTTTCCAACTTTCGGATTGCCTGCCGTTTTTTCGATTCAGGAGAATACACAAATCCATCAAACATAATAATGCGTTTATTCTTCTTATCCTTAACGAGATAATTCAAGAAAGGACCACCTTTAAAACCTTCCGTCATTCGCCAAAGTCCTCTAGATTCGATAATATCAAATCCATCCTCTGTTGTATATTTTTTATAGACAGGCTTACTTCTCATTTCCGTCGTCATCATAGCATTCGGTTTATCCGACTGTATCTTTTTACCCAACTCATTCCGCATATTTACCGCATATTCATTGGTAAACACACTTTCATCTTCATAAGGCTTTACATGCAACAGCAAGTTAGACACCTCTGTTCCTTTTTTCAACAAAGTCAAGTCTTGACGAAACCACAATAAAGTATCTTCAAATATCACCTCTTTAAAACTTTGAGGAACATCAAATTCAAAACCCAACGTTTTTTTGACATGTGCGCTAAAACCTTTATTCACTTGTGAAGCATAAGCATTTTTTCCTGCCTTAATATCCTCAACAGCATACAGTCTTTCGGTAATTTGTTTCTTGCGCTTATCAATGACATTGATTAAGTCCTTTGTATCTTTACCAAATAAGTAAGTGACTTGTTGAGGAGCCGCCCAGACATCTCGGACAGAGAACATATAACGAGCCTTCTTATCTTCAGGCAATTGGCTGATTTTATCTTGTATGGCTCTATCCGTTTCGCCAGCCCCTTTTTCGGTTCCCACATATAAAATACTGCTAGAACGTCGCAAAAGTTTTTCCATTCCTGTTGGACTCACTCGTCTTAGATCAAATCGAGGTTCAGGTTGTGGCAAACCCAAAAAAGCATCGTTTAATATACGACGAAGAGCCTTGCCAGATTCTCCTTCCCATTTTTCATTATCCATTACAACAATGATCTCATCTACTCGTCCTGTGGAATCAGGTAAGGTACTGGATGAACTGTTGTCACAAGCACTCAACGTAAATAGTAAGCAAAGTAAATATATACTGATTTTTTTCATGAAATATACTTGGTGAAATTGTTTATTGATGATCTGAAATTCTCCAAAAGAACGCCAAAAGCTCTTTCCATATTCTAAGGTTCCATCAACTTTCTGTCATATTTTAGAACAAAAATGATTCAAATTTGGTTCTTTTGTAGAATGAACTTTCAGAAATTTCAGAAAAATCATCTTTTATTGGGCAAAACTAACTATATTTCAGCAAATTTTGCCACCAAATTCAACAAATAAATTCATTATGCAATTAGAAGAAGCCAAAGCCAATTTTATTCAAGAATGGGGAACACTTGGTTCTAAGTGGGGAATTAACCGTACCATGGCACAAGTACACGCCTTATTATTGATTTCGCCAGAGTCGCTTTCGGCTGATAATATCATGGAGGAACTTAATATATCACGAGGAAATGCCAATATGAATCTGCGGGCTTTGATTGATTGGGGCTTGATTCGGAAAGCTCGAAAACCAGGTGAACGAAAGGAGTTTTTTTATGCGGAAAAAGACCTTTGGAAAGTAGCACGACAGGTGATGAAAGAACGCAAAAGACGGGAGTTAGAACCACTCCAACAGGTGTTAGATGAATTGAAAAGGGTAGAGGCTGTCGAACCTGAAGAGATTGAATTTAAAAAGATGATGATGGATCTTAGTGAATTTACCAATACGGCTGAATATGCTTTAGATAGAATGATCCAATCAGAGCAAAAATGGATGTTTGATACCTTTATCAAGTTTTTAGGACAAAAAAATAAAGATAATTAGTTGATATGGATTCAATTCCTATACGTCCTGGCTTTTCAAAATAGCCCCGATAGAAGTGGTATTCCCCTCGTAGAGCAAATTCATGAATTTGCTCTACGAGGGGAATGAGAACGGATAGCGGGACTTGCCGACACGACGAAGCACCAAAAAGTTCGCTCCAAAATAAAAAAATATTAATGTTTTCCAGCCCCTTCTGTCATAGATAGTTGGGGTTTTTTTAATAGTATTCTAATGAAGAATTTAGTCATCAGAGAATAATGATGGAGTATTTAAACGAAATAGATTGGCAAAGGTCGAATTTGAGTTAGCAGGGTATTTTTCACGATTCCTTATGTATTAGCTCGAAAATCCCTGTATTTTTCCAACAAAACTTGTATATTGCCCTTTTAACCTAAAAAAAATAAGATTATGAAATATCTATTATCTATATTTACTTTACTCACTCTTTGTTTTTTTTCAATGGAGCTAATGGCACAAGTCCCAGATGACGGTCCTCCTAATCCAGAACCAGGCAAATGTTATGGCAAAAGCCAGCCTTTGATTACCGAAAATTATAAAGCACAAGAAGATAAGATCGCCATTTATGATGGTCCGTCCTCTGATAAAATCGAAACACATAAGTTTACCTTGATTACAGAAGAACCTAAAGAGGTAAATGGAACAATGACGGAGGCAAAAACGGAAGACTTTAAAATGGTCATCAATCCGCATGAAGTCGAAGATCAAAGTCTTATTGAGTATAAAACCATTAAGCACTTTGTCAAAGAAGAAGCCATCCATGCACAATGGGTTGAAGTCTTATGTGAAGCACAAGCTACAGAAAAAGTGATTATTGCTGTCAAAGAAAAACTCAAAGCAGCAGGATTTTTTGAAGGCGACATTGATGGTATCCAAAATCTCCGTTTCAAAAATCGTTTGAAAAGCTATCAAGAAGCCAATAACTTGCCTATTGGTAATTTGAATATTGAAACCGTTAAACATCTACAAGTTAGTTTCTAATGCTACTTTTCAAGTTTCTTTTCTGGCTATTGTTTTCGTTCAATGGTCTAAATGTATCTGGGCAAAATCAAGATAAAAAGACTTCCTGCTACGAAAGTCCTTCTCGATTCATGGATTATACATTGGTCGAAAAAATCTTTCCTATCTTCATTGGTACTTTAGATGAAAAGTATGAATTTAAGATTGAAACAGAGAAGATTCCATTAGACCTGATCCCACAAGGATATATTAGAGTGCGGAAAGATTTTTATCTCAATGCCAAAAAGGAGTGGGAAAGTGAAATGGTAGAAGGAGAACAACAGATGATAGAGGTGGTGGTGGGAGTCGAACATCTGAAGGAAAGAGCCTTGAATTTTGTAGATTATCAAAGCTTCCAGTTTTATGTCAAAAATAGAGAAAGACAGGCAGATATGATTCCTGTTCAAGAAACGGAAGTTTTGTGTAAAGATAAAATTACGACTGCATTTATAAGAGAACTCCAAAGCATCTTGAGAACCAAAGGTTTTTTAGGTAACTATCCCAATGGTTCTTTGGATGCTCCCACACAATATGCGCTTGAAGCCTTTCAAGCAAAAAACAAGCTCCCTCAAAACGGTCTCAACCTTCCAAGCCTCCAATTATTGGGAATCGAATATTGACTTTTCAAAAAAGATGACATCATCCAATTTGTTACGTTTGAGGTAAGAACGAATAATTTTGTCTATTTCTGGGTTTTCTGCAAACAAGTCAATTTTGTCTAAAATTTCTTTAGTGGAAAGTTCTTTAACGGTTGCAGAATCAAAAAATTCGTAACCATAAAAACAGCTATCAACTACGGCTGTCACAGCATTTTCTATAGGACTGCGACCTTCACTAATAATTAAAAAATTGGGTTTTTTATAACCAAAATCTCGCTTTACGCCCTTCTTAACTCGCATATTATAGCGGCTTACCTTTTCCTTATTGATACACGCTCCCTTGCATTTTTTAGTATGGAAGCTCATACAAGCATTTTTAGAACCATCTCGCCCACTTAGCTTCGGACACAATTTGTTTTGAGCAATCCATTTGTCCAAAACCGCCTTTGCCACTCCCATATTTTCAAAGACACCTATCGGTTTATTTTCTTCATTTTCTTTTCTCTTTCGCAACCTAAAATTGATATAGCCTCGTTTATCCCTAAATTTGTATAAGCCAAAAGGATAATGAGTATTGCGTTGTTTTTTGTTAAATTTAGGCTGTAAACGCTTGATTTCATAAGATTCCAAAATAAGCGCAATCAATTCACTACCAGTGATTTCATAATTAATACTTTCGACCAAACCGTATAAACGCTTTTTGTCTTTGTTGATGGGAACTTTGCCTAAATGCTGAAAAGTTCTTTCTCGAATATTATTGCTTTTTCCGACATAAAGTGGCTTATCTTCTTTACCAAAAAAGTAATAAACGCCCGTATCTTCTGGCAATTTTTCGACTACTCCAATATCGACATGAGGCGCAAAATCAGCCGTTCGATAAGGACGATGAATAAGCGCATCTACAATAGAAGGAGCATTGTCTATTTTCATTAAAAAATCAAATAAGCCGACGGTTGCTTCTGCATCTCCTGCTGCCCGATGTCGGTCTTGAATTTCGATGCCCAAGTCCTTGCAAAGTGTTCCCAAATTATACGATTCTCTATCAGGGAACAATAACTCGGATAAACGCACCGTACACAATTTTTTGCGTTCAAACCGATAGCCAATGCGTTTAAATTCTTGTTTGATGATATTGTAATCATACTGAACATTGTGGGCTATAAATACTTGGTCTTTGGTGAGGTCAACAACATCTTTGGCTATTTCTTCAAACTTAGGAGCATCTTTTACCATCTCATTAGAAATTCCTGTGAGTTGACTAATAAAGGAAGGAATCCCAATACCTGGATTGACCAGCGAAGAGAATACCTTGGTAATTTTGGTTCCGTCAAAATTATATATAGCAATGTCTATTATTTTTTCACCTTTATAGGCACCACCAGTAGATTCTATATCAACAATTGAGTACATGCAAATAGTTCAGAAGGTTTTTTACTTGTTCCTTATTTTTAGGAGGAGAGAATGAGGAGTGCTTTGTCGTAACGGGTCTCCCCGCTATTCGCTCTTATGAATGCAGCCAAGTTTTGGGTAGCCAACGCTTCTACATTCATACCGCTACTATCGGGTCTAGTTGGTTGAGGACACTATGTTTTACAAACAGTAGTAGGTGATGTATTGCCATTTGACAACTTTCATAATCAAAATAAAAGCTATCGAATATCCAGTACAAACCATAAAACAGACATGCAAAAGTAGAGACCATCCCAATTAGCCCCGATAGAAGTGGTATTGCTGAAATGCAGCCAAGCAAGATACAAGGCACTTTCAAAGTGCCTTGTATCTCAAGCCAAGCCACAGCAATAAGAACGGATAGCGGGACCATCCGTTGCAATGAAAGAAAAACCTTTCGCTCCTAAAAATAGAAAAACAACAGAGCAAAAGATTAAAGGAGGATTAACCCATATTTTTGATAATCTCATCGCCAAACTCAGAACATTTCAATTCTGTTGCACCACGAGGAATCAAACGAGCAAAATCATAAGTGACTCGTTTTGACTTAATAGCACCGCCAATTCCTTTCTCAATCAAGTCTTGTGCCTCTGTCCATCCAAAGTATTCAAACATAATCGCTCCAGATAAAATGACTGAACTTGGATTGACTTTATCTAAGCCTGTATATTTAGGAGCGGTACCATGTGTCGCTTCAAATAAAGCACGACCATTGACATAATTGATGTTCGCACCTGGAGCAATACCGATACCACCGACCATAGCCGCCAATGCATCAGAAATATAATCTCCATTCAAATTAAGTGTAGCAATCACATCATAATCTTGTGGACGCAATTGGATTTGCTGTAAGAAGTTATCAGCGATTACATCCTTAATAATGATTTTACCTGCATCTTGTGCTTCTTTTTGAGCAGCATTGGCCGCCTCTTTGCCCTCTTCCGCTGCAATTCTATCCCATTGCGCCCAAGTAAATACATGGTCTCCAAACTCTCTTTCAGCTAATTCATAACCCCACTGTTTGAAAGCGCCTTCTGTAAACTTCATGATATTGCCCTTGTGAACCAAAGCAACAGATTTGTATTCTTTGTGTTTGATGGCATATTCAATCGCAGAACGAATCAAACGTTCAGATCCTTCCAAAGAAACAGGCTTGATACCAATCGAAGACGTTTCAGGGAAACGGATTTTGTCAACACCATACTTCTTTTGCAAGTGCTTAATCAAGGCTTTTGCTTCCTTAGAACCCATCATGTATTCGATACCAGCGTAAATATCTTCCGTATTCTCTCTGAAGATGGTCATATTGACCTTTTCAGGTTTTTTGGCAGGAGAAGGCGTTCCATCAAAATACTTTACAGGACGAACACAAGCATACAAATCCAGTTTTTGACGAAGAGCAACATTCAAAGAACGAATGCCACCTCCAACAGGAGTTGTTAAAGGACCTTTGATACCCACCAAGTATTTTTCCAATGTATCCAATGTTGATTGAGGCAACCACTCGCCAAACTTATCAAAAGCCTTTTGACCAGCATAAACCTCACGCCATACGATTTTTCTTTCACCACCATACGCTTTTTCGACAGCCGCATCCAGTACTTTTTGAGCCACAGGCCAAATATCAATACCGATACCATCGCCTTCGATAAATGGAATAATTGGAGTATCAGGAACAAATAATTTTCCTTTTTTAATTCTAATTTTTTTTCCTCTCATAATTTTTTGTTATATTAGTACGATAATTTCCTTTTTGGGGACGTAAAAATACGGATTAATCTTGAATTTGTCATTTTTAAAGAAAAAACCCCCATTATAATGACACAAATCGTGCTTCTCAGCTAAATACTTACATAATTCTATATTCTATTCTTCTTACCAAAATTGCATATTAGAAAAGTATAATTTTCTGTTTTTTTATTTGTATATATGTCATTTTTTTACCATTAAATTATATTATAACAAAAAATTATAAGAAAATAGCGTGACGATTACTTAATAAGAGAGTCAATAATATCGGTTATTTACTTTATATAAGTAGATTCTTTTATAAAGTGGTAGCATTTTTGTATAAAAAAAATACATGAAAACAATTGTCCAAATACTAACGGATCTATATACAATGCCAAAAAATCTTATATTCCTTTGTCTGTTTATCATTCAGTTAACTGCTTTTGGGCAAGTAGTTAAAGAAGATACAAAGGGACTATTGAAGAAGCATATTTCTTATTTGGCAGATGATAAGTTAGAAGGACGAGAAACAGGAACAGAAGGAGAAAAATTGGCTTATCAGTATATTATCAAGGCTTTTGAGGAGATAGGAATAGAGGGAAAAGGAACGAATGGTTTTCTACAAGAATTCAATTTTAATGGAGCTTTGGAGCTAGATCAGTCTAATAAGTTGGAGATAGATGGGCAAACTTTGAAATTATATAAAGACTACATTCCTGTACCAGATAGCAAGAATGCTGATATTGAAGGAAAAATTTTGTCAGTTGGGTATGGAATCCAAGCTTCAGAGCTGAATCACAATGATTATCCCAAACCCAAAAAGGTCAAAGATAAAGTTGTTCTTGTGAAGTTAGGACATCCAGAACCCAATAATCCACATTCCTCATTTCATGCACACCGTTCTATTTCGTCAAAGATAGACAAGGCAGTAGAATTGGGAGCAAAAGCTGTTTTATTGACTGGACCAGAGGACTTGATACATGAGTATTTTCATCAAAATAAAATGGTTCAAAATGTGACCATATCAAAAATTCCTGTCATGTATATACATGATCATGTTTGGGATAAATTGGAGCAACCTAAAAAAATTAGAGCTGTTATACAACAAACAAGACCCACAAAAACAGGATATAATGTATTAGGATATATTGATAATGGTGTAGAGAATACAATTGTCATTGGAGGTCATTATGATCATTTAGGGTTTGGTGATTTTGGCTCTTTGTATTCAGGTGAAAAAGCCATTCATAACGGTGCGGATGATAATGCTAGCGGAATTGCCTTGATTATTGAATTAGCTAGATATTTGAAAAAACAAAAAAATCAAAAGAACAATTATTTGTTTGCTTGCTTTTCTGGTGAAGAAATGGGACTCTATGGTTCTAATTCTTTTATTAAATATCCAACTATCAAAATAGAAAATATAAATTATATGCTCAATTTTGATATGGTGGGTAGATTAGATAAGCAAGATCCTCAATTAGCAATTAATGGATTTGGTTCTTCTCCTCAATGGACCATTTTAGATAGTATTAATATAAACAATATTCAATATAAGAAAGGAGACTCTGGTATTGGACCCTCTGATCATACCCCTTTTTATCTAAAAGACATTCCAGTCCTTCATTTCTTTTCAGGTGCTCATGCTGATTATCACAAACCATCAGATGATGAACACAAAATCAACTATGAGGGTTTGTTTGCTATCCAACAAATTGTCAGCAACTTGATAGAGAACCTTAATGACACAGAAAAACTGTCTTTCACCAAAACAAAAGAAACATCCAAATCATCCCCTAGATTTTCAGTTGGTCTTGGTATTATTCCTGATTATCTCTTTGATAAAGAAAAAGGAGTGCGTATTGATGGAGTGGTTGATGGAAAAGTAGCTGCTAAAGCAGCATTAGAGGCAGGAGATATTATTATTCAATTAGGAGATACAGAAGTGACAGATTTACAATCTTATATGGTGGGATTGAGCCAATATGAAAAAGGTGACACCACAGAAGTTGTAGTCAAAAGAGGACAAAAATTAATCAAAAAAGAGATTACGTTCTTTTAAAGAAATTTACTTAAATGACTTTTATTGTCAATATTGAAACAGCTACACAAGTATGTTCAGTAGCGTTGGCACAAAATGGCAAAGTTATTGTTGCTAAAGAAGAGCATATTCCCCAATCTCATGCTTCTTTATTGACCAACTTTGTTAAGGAAGTAGTAGCAGAAGCTAATTTATCACTTTCTGATTTAGATGCAGTAGCTGTAAGCACAGGACCTGGATCTTATACAGGCATACGCATCGGTATTTCAGTAGCTAAAGGCTTGTGTTATAGCTTAAATTGTCCTTTTATAAAAGTCAGTACTTTACAAGCAATGGCAAATGGTGCTAAAATCAATTTAAGTACCCAATTTGAAAAAGATGCTTATTTGGTACCAATGATTGATGCAAGAAGAATGGAGGTTTTTATGGGTGTATTTGATAGCGACTTAAAAGAAATCCAACCTCCTCATCCCAAAGTTATTGAAGATACCATATTGAGTGATTATTCCCAAAAACTATATTTTTTTGGGACAGGTGCTTCAAAATGCTTGCCTCATATTAATTCCCCTAAAGACACTTTATTAGAATCCTTTAATTGCTCGGCAAGCTACATGGCTAGTTTGTCGTATCAGAGTTTTAATGCTCAACAATTTGAGGCTCTTCACAAAATAAAAGCAGATTATTTTAAATCTTTTTATACAAAATCAAAACTTATTTAAAAAATATACGTAGTACGAAAAATATATAACTTGATTTTGAACTAACAAGTTTATATTAAAACGTATTGAATATAACTATAGAACACTTATTTTTTTAACTAAATTTTTATTATAATGGGAACAACCAAAAACGTAGAAGCCGTTAGTCTTAAGAACGGAGCTGATATTAGTGCTAGCATTACGTTAGACTATGGACAACTTCGCAAAGCAGTATTAGTACTTAGAGCTGTGAATCACAAGTTGAGACAGTCAATTATTGAGCTTTTGGAAGAAGGCAAAAGAATGACTGTAACAGAGATATATGTGAAACTTCGCTTGGAGCAATCTGTTGCATCTCAACACCTTGCCATCCTTAGACGTGCAGGTGTAGTCGTAACAGAAAGAGAAGGTAAATATATCTTCTACTCACTCAACCCAGACCGATTGGCTGAAATCGGCGACTTAGTTGATCAATTAGCAAGAGATTAATACTAAAACTTCCTAACATTTTCTCTTTTGTCAGTTTCTTAAACACTAAGGACTGAAGATAGGCAGGCATCCCAGCTATCGAACATTTTGGAACCCCAAACCCCTAAATGTCCGATAACCTGCCTATCTCTTTTATATTTAATAATTTGTTTGTCACTATTTCTACTCAATATACTTACCATATTTGATATTTTCTGCTTTAAATATAGTGACTCTATTTACATTTACTTTCCTAAAATCAGATAAGCTAAACTCAAGGTAAGCCTACCATCTTGTTAAGATCTGGAATATTAAACACTTCACTAATAAAAACAACTTCATTAGAGAGGCAACTTTGCTATACTACTCTAACAATGGCACAATAAATGTCTATAATATCAGGAGTATGTTATTGCTTAACATATTGATCCCATTCATTTTTAATTTATATTTTGATGCTATATTATAGCCTTTTCATAGAAAAAAAAATAGAAATATGTATCGAATTGAAACATTTGGTATAATTTTTACGTCATTGATATAAACAGATTAATTTTAATATAACTAACATACTATGATTAATAAACTGAAGCAATTAGACCAAAACAAGCTGGAAGTATCTGCTGAAATACTTAGAGCTTTAGCTCATCCATTGAGATTAACCATTATTGAATTTATAGACAGTCATACGTCTATACATGTCAATAAAATCTACAATACCCTAAATTTGGAACAATCTATTACCTCACAGCACCTACGTATTTTAAGAAAGGCTAATTTAGTGAATACTCAAAGAGAAGGAAAGTTCATCTATTACTCTCTAAATTATGACAAAATCCATCATGTCAATGATCTTATTAAAGGATTTTTAGATAGAAACGAAGTATAGGAATAGACTAAAATACTCTACAATAGACCATTATTTAGGACACTAACATATATATAAGCATTGAAAGATGCGACTATCATCTTTCAATGTTTATATATTTAAGAAAAAAACTTTCCTACTTTTTTTATTCTTATTTTCTTCTGCTAACATACTTTTTAGTTGCTTTTTTATCTTAATATATTCATTGTTTAATGCTTTGACGAATACCAAAAAGAAGCACACGCCCAACCAAATGTCATAAAACTTCAATTCTTTCATTTTTACACGCTTATTGAATACAGAATCCTTATTTTTGTAAAATGTACTCAAGGATATTTTATAAAATTATTGGAAGCCTCCTATTGATCCTACTCTCTTTTTCGGGTATAGCCCAAAACGATCAAGATTCTTATACCTATCGAAGAGGGTTCTTATTTCCTTTTTCCTACAAAATCCAGTTGCCTGCTGCCGACCTCGCTCAACGCTTTGGAACCAACTTTAGCATTGGCTCTGGAGTCCTCTTGAAAAATGAACGAAATTGGATATACGGAATTGAAGGAAGCTATATATTTGGAAACATAATTCGGCAAGATGAGTTACTCAATAGCTACCTATATCACAGTACAGGATTGATCATTGATAATACAGGACGATCCGCCAATGTTTCATTCAATGAAAGAGGGTGGAGTGCCACCATTCGGATAGGGAAACTTTTGCCTTTGCATCCTACCAACAAAGAAAGCGGGCTTATTTTGCAAGGAGGGGTAGGAGTTTTACAACATCAATTACAAGTCGATTTGAGAGGATATGATGTTCCCATTTTACAAGGTCCTTATCTTGCAGGCATAGACCGTCTAAGCAATGGCATCTCGCTCGTCCAAAATATTGGCTATCTTCATTTAGATTCCAAGCGTTTGATAAACTTTGCTGTTTCCTTTGAAGCCTACCAAGCATTCACAAGAAATCGACGGATTTACAATTTTGATTCAATGACCAATGATCAAGGTCTTCGTATAGACCTATTATTTGGTATTCGATTTACTTGGATTTTACCCGTTTATCGCCAGCACAAAGACCAATATTTTTATAATTAATTTTATAATGGTGAATTGTGAATGCTCAATTATCAATGCAGTTTATTTTATG
>JAHDBB010000131.1 GCA_020630635.1 Chitinophagales bacterium | reverse complement strand
CATAGATACTTATTATTGGGAATAGCTAAAAATAAAGATTTTTTCACTCTTTGTTTTTCGCTTTTATAGAAATGTACAGCTTGTAAGAAGTACTTTCCTAAATAAACTATACCCGATAGTAGTGGTATTGCTGTGTGTGCGTTGGCTTCCTAAAACGCTGGCAACAGCAATAAGAACGGATAGCGGGGAGACCCAACACGACGAAGCTCTAAACGTTCTATCCAAAAAAATGAAAAAGAAAAAAACAAGATAAAAATATTCATCTCAACCTAAATTTTACTATGCAAAAAATTAATTACATTCTTTTATTTTTTAGCCTTTGGGTCTGTAACTTCGCCTTTGGTCAAAATCAAAAATTGCCAGGCAATACGGATGAAAACAATTATTGTAAGTCGCACGATTTGACACAAGAATTATTGGAAAACAATCCAGAGTTTTATCCTGCAAGTGAACCAGAATTTGAGGCATTTTTGGCAAAAAATGGTACCGACCAATTGATGAAAAATGGAAATTGTAACCGAGTCATTACGGTTCCTGTTGTTATTCATTACATTTATGATGGGAGTAATCTTAATGATGGTTATGATGATGACAACTACGTTTTGAATACGGTTATGGCTGGACTCAACAGCTACTTTACGCAAGATCAATCTATTGATGACAACTTACCTCCTGCCTTTCAAGGAACGGCTGCGGATGGGACTTGTATCGAATGGTGCTTGGCTCAATACGACCACCCGACCAATGCTAACTTACATGGAAATGACATTGATCGAGACGGTGTAAAAGATGCCAATAATGATGGACGACTGGATGAAGGACAATATGCCATCAATCGTTATTCGGTCAGTGGTACACAGATTAATAACATCCGAAATGCGGGTCCTGGAGCAAATCAACAAAACCTTATTCAAAATGTTGCCCCTGCTTGGCCTGTCAATGAATACTTGAATATGTATGTCCTTCCTGATTTGTTGAATACATCGGGGGGAACAACAACGGCTGGTTATACTTACCTTCCGAACAATGGAAGTGCGGATTATAATAGTATCTATATCGGCTATGATTTTGCAACGGCTGGAACAACCATCGCTCACGAATGTGGTCACTGGTTGGGTCTCAATCACGTTTGGCAAAATAGCTCTAGTAGTGGATGTGGCGCAGAAGATTACTTCCTAAGTAATACCAATTATCCCATCACACAAACCTATGATCAAGCTGCTTCTAGTATCAGCGTCGGTGGTGGAACTTGTAATGCAACAACGGATGGACAAGTACCTCAAAGTTGTGGATCAGTTGACAATATCTTCAATATTATGGACTATGGAGGTTGTACCCGTTACTTTGTAATCGACCAAGCCTCATATATGTTTGCAGCCTTGCAAAGTTTGACGGCAGGCGGTAGAAACAACTTTAACAACGACTTGAACTTAATCAAATGTCAAGCTCCCAATCCACCAGTTGCCGCCTTTAGCCCCAACTCTGGAACACTCAATTTGTGTTTGGGAGAAGCCATCAACTTTACCGACAACTCAACCAATAGTCCGACTAGTTGGAATTGGTCTTTTTCGGGTTCTGCTTTGAATAGTAACCAAACTTCCACTCAACAAAATCCTTCGATTGTTCCCGACCAAGCAGGAACGATTACCATTTCTTTGACGGTCAGTAATGCGAATGGGTCAGATAGTGCTGGACCTTCAACTGTCACCATCAATATTTTGCCCAATGGATCGACAGGTTGTCCACCTATCAACAATGAATGCTTTGGAGCGATTGACATTTCAAGTGCTTTTCCTGCTTGTCCCAACGCTTTGACGGTTTTAGGAACCTATGATAATAGCGATGCCACTTCTGAACCAAGTGATTTGGCTTTGACGGGCTATCTCAACAACCTCACTTCTAGTACTGGAACCTGTTGTCTATGTGAAGATGAAAACAATAGTGATACCAACGAAATACATAATTCGCTTTGGTTTACCTTTACGCCTTCTCAAAGTGGAAATTATCTCATCGAAGCCATCGCTCAATCTAGTAGCAATGGATGTGGCGGGACTTTGGGAAGTTCGGAAGATACACAAATGTTGATTTATGAAAGTGGTGATGGTACTTGTAACTCTTTGAGTTTCTTTGACTGTAATGAAGATGGTCCAAGTGCCTCCACAGGGCTTTATCCTGCTGGTGGAACCTTTGCCTTAAACGCAGGAACAACCTATTACCTCATTGTGGACGAATACTATTTCAATGGATTAGAGACAGGAACTTTTTGTTTAGAAGTCGAGTTCCAAGACCCTTGTAGTAATACAGGATGTACCGATCCTTGTTCTCCTAACTACGACTCAACGGCTGTTACAGACGATGGTTCTTGTCAACCTCAACAATTGGGATGTACCGATCCTGCTGCTTGTAACTATGATAATACAGCACTTTGTGATGATAGCTCATGTTTGTTACCTGACGGTTGTACTGATCCAACTGCTTGTAACTTTGATAATACAGCGCAATGTGATGACAGTAGCTGTGCTTATGATCCTGATGCTAACTTTACCACTTTAAATGCAACTTATTGTACCAATGATGCAAGTATCACTTTGGTTCCAAATACCAATGGAGGAAGTTTCAGTGGTCCAGGAGTGAGTGGCAATACTTTTGATCCTGCCAATGTTCCTTCTAGTATGTGGGGAGCTTCCATTACCATTACCTATACGGTGACGGTCAATGGATGTACCAATTCTGAAAATCAACAAACTATCGTAGATGCTTGTGTGACACCTGGTCTCAAATTAGATGTAACAGTCTGTTTGGAAGGAGCTTATGATCCTGCTAGTAATTCGATGCGTACTGATTTAAGACAACAAAACCTCATTCCTCTTTCACAACCTTACAATGTAGCCCCTTGGAACTATGCAGGTACAGAAAGTGTCGCCAATGCAAGTATTTTCCCTGCCAATATGGTGGATTGGGTGGTTGTCGAAATGCGTTCAGGTACACCCTCTACGACGGGTTCAAGTCCAACAACTACTTTAATCGAATCCCATGCAGGTTTCTTATTAGATGACGGAAGCGTTGTTGATTTAGATGGGGTATCTCCTTTGACATTCGACCTTTTAAGTAGTGGACTCTCCTATCACATTTTGGTCAGACACCGTAACCACCTCAATATTTTGAGCAACAATCCAATACCAGCAACGACCAATATGGCGTATGATTTCACTTTCTCCATGCTGAATGCTTTTGGTTCTCAACAACTCAAATTGGTTGGACCATCGACTTATGCGATGTATGCGGCGGATTTCACGACGGACGGAGTCATTCAAATTACTGACTTTAACCAATGGATTGTTTATCCTGCGGTCTTAAACGTCTATGATTTAAATGATGCCAATATGGATGGAACGGTACAAACCACTGATTTTGATATGTGGTATGACAACAAAGCCAAGATTTCACCTGTAGAGGTTACGCCATAATTTAAAAAAATACCCACTCAAAGCCATAAGGACCACTTGTCTTTATGGCTTTTTTTATTTATTTTCTATTTCCCTAATTTATACAATAGCAGACAATTTCTAAAAAACGCACCTTACTTTCCAAAACAAATACTTATTTTTAGCCTCCCATCTTACCAAACACTGTTTTATTTCTGGTTATCGTTTTTTTTTAGGAGCAAAAGGTTGATTGCTTCGTCGTATTGGCAAGTCCCGCTATCCGTTCTTATTGCTGCTGCTAGGCTCTACCGCAAGTCTTTTTGACTTGTGGGCTTGACTTCCGCAGCAATACCACTTCTATCGGGGCTAGTTCGTTGAGGACAGTACTTCTTATTTCCTAGTAATTAGTGACGAAAGGGACGATAATATGTGGCGTAAAAGGACGCTTACATTCAATAAATTAAACCAACATGTTTGAATTGTAAACAAAAGTCCCATCGTCCCCAAAACCAAGTAAAGAACCGAAACGTCCCCGTCGTCCCCAAAACAGGTAATGAACCACCATAAACATCAAAAGTATGAATCTAAAATACATCCTTCTCACAATACTATTTTTCACCCTCAGCATCCAAGAGAGTTTTTCTCAAAAAAAAGGTACGCCAGATCTTAGCCAAACACGCTGTAAACACACCGATGTACAAAGAGATTTTATCAGCCTTTATCCCGAAGCGTGGGAAGAGGTTCAAGCACAAGTAGAGGCAGGAGCCAAACAATATGCCACTTCTGGTTACGAAAAAAATGGAGACTGTGCCGATATTATCACAGTCCCTGTCGTCATCCATTACATCTACAACGCCAGTAATCTCAATGATGGCTATGACAACGATAGCTACGTCTTGAACACCATTATGGCAGGTCTCAACACCTACTTTCAAAGAGAGAATAATGCAGATGATAACCTCCCTCCTGCCTTCCAAAACACCGCAGCCAATGGTACGTGTATTGAGTGGTGTCTAGCCCAATACGACCATCCCACCAACGCAGCCTTACATGGCAACGACATCAATCGAAATGGGATAAAAGATGCCAATGGAGATGGACGTATTGATGAAGGACAATATGCCATCAACCGATATACCGCCACTAGCACTCAAATCACCAATATTGCCAACGCAGGAGCTGACCAAAATACCAATCAAATGAGTCTTATCCAAAGTATTGCGCCTGCTTGGTCTACCAATCAATATTTAAATATCTATATTGTCCCTGACCTGCTTCCACAATCTGGAGGTTTTACAACGGCTGGTTATACCTTTTTACCCAACAATGGAGGCTCTCTTTACAATAGCATTTATATTGGTTATGACTTTGCCACCAATGGTTCAACCATTGCCCATGAATGTGGTCACTGGTTGGGTCTTAATCATGTTTGGGAAAATAGTAGTAGTGAAGGTTGTGGTGCTGAAGACTACTTTTTAAGTAATCCCTCCTACCCTATTACAGATACCTATCCTCAAGATTCTTCTAGCATTTATGTAGGCGGAAGCACGTGCAATGCTACTAGTAATTCACAAGTTCCTCAAAGCTGTGGATCAGTTGATAATATATTTAATCTAATGGATTATGGTAATTGTACCTTTTATTTTACGGATCGACAAGCCCACTATATGTATCTGGCTTTAACGAGTCTTTCTACAGGTGGAAGAAGCAACTTTGGGAATGACCTCAATTTAACAAAATGTCAAGCTGATCTACCTACAGCTTCTTTTGTACCCAATAGCGGTTCCTTTGACTTTTGTATAGGACAAACCCTTTATTTTATCAATACCTCTATTGATGCGACCAGTTGGTTGTGGACTTTTTCTGGTTCTGCTTTAAATGGTGTACAGACTTCGACAGATGAAGAAGCATTTGTTACTCCCGATCAATCAGGAATATTAACAGTAAGTTTGACAGCTACCAATGCAGATGGCTCTGATACGGCTGGACCTTTCAATATACAATTGACGGCTTTACCAGAAGGATGTACCGATCCTGATGCTTGTAATTATGATAGTATGGCTCAATGTGATGACGGGTCTTGTTTACCTTCTGGTGGTTGCACCGATCCAACAGCCTGTAACTATGATAATACGGCTTTATGTGATAATGGCTCTTGTATTTTACCGGATGGCTGTACCGATCCAAGTGCTTGTAACTATGATAATATGGCTCAATGTGATGATGGGTCTTGCTTATATGTGGTAGGCTGTACCGATCCAACAGCCTGTAACTATGATAATATGGCTCAATGTGATGATGGGTCTTGTATTTTACCGGATGGTTGTACAGATATAAATGCTTGTAACTTTGACAATACGGCTCAATGTAATGATGGGTCTTGTGACTATAATTGTTTAGGATGTACCGATAATTGTGCGCCCAACTATGATCCTAATGCAACAGTCGATGATGGATCATGCGAGCCTCAAGTCTTTGGTTGTACCAATCCTAGTGCTTGTAATTACGATAACAATGCTGTTTGTGATGATGGCAATTGTTTGTTACCAAATGGATGTACAGACCCTATTGCCTGTAACTACTCGCCAAGTGCCACCTGTAATGATGGTTCTTGTTTTTATCCAACAGGATGTACTGATCCAGCAGCTTGTAATTATGATCCGACCTCTTTTTGTAATGACAATAGTTGTGCTTATACGGCTGATGCTAGCTTTATGACACTAAACGCTAGCTATTGTAGTAATCAAGGAACTATCAACTTAAATCCGAATATGAGTATTGGTACCTTTAGTGGCCCTGGTGTCTCAGGAAATACTTTTACTCCCTCTTTAGTTCCTTCTAATTTATGGGGAACTACCATTACGATTACTTATACGATTAATCAAGGAAGCTGTAGTGATGTCAGCAGTCAAACAACTATCGTTGATTTTTGTAATGCTGGTAGTACGACACTTAATCTAAAAATTTGTTTGGAAGGCGGTTATGATGCGATGACGAACTTAATGAGAACTGATTTGAGACAACAAAACTTACTTCCGCTTTCTCAACCTTATAATGTCGCTCCTTGGAATTACACAGGAACAGAAAGTGTGGCCAATGCTGCTGCTTTTCCTGCTGATGCGGTGGATTGGGTTTTAGTAGAAATGAGAACAGGAACGCCAAGTAATAATGGCACCCCTACTACGACTCTAATAGAAAGTAAGGCTGGTATTGTATTGGCAAATGGTAATGTGGTTGAAGCAGATGGTTCTTCCTTTATTTTTAACTCACTCAATAACGGGACCGCTTATCATATCTTGGTTCGCCATCGTAATCATATTGGGGTCATCAGTCAAACGCCTGTAACGGCTGCTTCAACGATGAACTATGATTTTACAAGCAATATGAATCAAGCCTTTAGTTATCAACAAATGAAGGAAGTTGGAAGCAATGTGTTTGCTATGTTTGCAGGGGATTTCCTCAAAGATGGAACGGTACAGGTATCTGATTATGATAGCTGGAAATTGGAACCTGCGCTTCTACAAGTTTATAACAATCATGATGGGAACTTGGATGGAACGGTACAAACGACGGATTCGGATGTGTGGTTTGTCAATAAAGCGAAGTTGGCTCCTGTGGAAGTGGTTCCTTAAAATGGGACGAGGGGACGTTTATAAAATGGGACGTTGTGGTTCTGTTCGTGCTTTTGGGACGAGGGGACGTTTCGGTTCTGTTCGTGCTTTTGGGACGAGGGGACGTTGTGGTTCTGTTCGTGCTTTTGGGACGAAAGGGACGTTTTTTCTTATCAATGATAAATTGAGTTGATTATAAAAAATAAACGTCCCTTCACGTCACATCGTCACTTTACGTCCCGCCTTCCAACACTAAGAAGTACTTTCCATAACCATCTAGACCCGATAGTAGTGGTATGAATGCACGAGCGTTGGCTACCTAAAACGGGGCTGCATGCATAGGAACGGATAGCGGGGAGACCTGTGACGACGAAGCTATGTCCGTTCTCTCCTAATAAAAAATACTAGGATTTTTAGGATTATGTCAAAATTAACAGGATTGCAAGCATTGTACCACAACGTCCCATCGTCCCTACAAAAACCGAAAGCGAATAGAAACGTCCCGTCGTCACTGTTACTTTATGAATTTATCGAGGCACTTCGATTTGAGCCAGTAATTGTTGGATGATCTGTTGAGGGGTGACTCCTTCCATCTCACGATCTGGTGAGAGAATGATACGGTGATTAAGAACTGCTGGGGCGAGGTATTGGATATCTTCGGGAGTCACGAAATCACGACCTTGTAAAACAGCATAGCTTTTGGAAGCAGATAGTAAGGAAAGGGAAGCCCTAGGAGAAGCTCCCAAATAAAGATTTTTGTTATTGCGGGTATTGTGAACGATTTGAGTAATATATTTTAGTAACTTTTCTTCAATTTGAACCACCCTTACCACCTCTTTATATTCCGCTAATTGGGCAGGCGTAATGACCGCTCGAATATCGTCTAAATGAAGCCTATTTTTATTTTGATGAAAGTCCAATAAGATTTGTGTTTCCTCCTCTAAGTTGGGATAATTTACTTGAATCTTGAATAAAAAACGGTCTAATTGGGCTTCGGGTAAACGATACGTTCCCTCTTGTTCTACAGGATTTTGAGTGGCCAAGACCATAAAAGGCTCTTCCATCTTGAATTGTAATCCATCGGCTGTAATCTGTCGCTCTTCCATGACCTCAAACAAGGCTGCTTGGGTTTTGGCTGGCGCACGATTAATCTCATCAATTAGGACAATATTGGAAAAAATAGGTCCTTGCTTAAAATCAAATTCAGAGGTTTTGAAATTGAAAATGGACGTACCAATGACATCCGAAGGCATTAGATCGGGCGTAAATTGAATACGAGAAAACTGGGTGTCCACCGTCTTAGATAATAACTTAGCAGTCAATGTTTTGGCAACCCCTGGCACTCCCTCAATGAGGACATGACCTTCTGATAACAAGGCAACTAACAATAAGTCAATCAACTGTTGTTGTCCGACAATAATTTTTCGGATTTCTTGACGAATTTGGTCAATAGATTGTTGTAAGGCAGTAAGGTCTAAACGATTACCAAAGGGTGTATTTTCTGAAGGTTGAAGTTCTTCAGAAAAATTTGGCTCTAAGTTGTCCATAAGGAAAGGAGGGGTTTTGTAAGCCAATCGTTACATGGCTGTGGTCATTTCTCGTCCAGTGATTCTTCTAACCATTCCAGATAAAACAGGCTTGGGACCGATCTCCACAAAAGAACGTGCGCCGTCTTCGACCATATTCAAAATGGTTTCGTGCCATTTGACAGGACTGGTTACTTGTTTCAACAATTTTTCTTTGATGACTTCGGGATCTTCAGTCGGCAAAGCATCTACATTTTGATAGATGGGAGCAATAGGCTCTCTGAAAGAAGCTTCTTCGAGAGCCTGTCTAAATGGTTCAACTGCTGGCTCCATCACGGGTGAATGATAAGCTCCTGCTACGTTGAGTTTGATACACTTTCGAGCCCCTGCTTCTGTCAATTTTGCGCTAGCTTCTTCTACTCCTGCCAAGGTACCAGAAATCACCAATTGGCCTGGTGTATTAAAGTTGGCAGGAACCACCACTTCATCAATTTTACTACATACCTCAATTACTTCGTCATCTTCAAGTCCCAAAACAGCCGCCATTGTGGAGGGTGTTTTTTCGCAAGCAATCTGCATCGCCTCTCCCCTCTTTTGAACGAGTCGTAATCCATCCCCAAAAGATAAGGCACGAATCGCTACTAAAGCGGTGATTTCACCTAAAGAATGTCCTGCAACCATATCGGGTTTAAAGTCACGATTGGTTTTAGCGATGATCATAGAATGTAAGAAAATAGCAGGCTGTGCATGCCGAGTTTGTCTCAGTTCGTTAGGGTCTCCGTTAAACATTAAGTCCATAATATTGTACCCCAGAACATCATTGGCTCTTTCAAAAAATTCAAGAGCATGATCTGAAGAATCATAAAGGTCTTTTCCCATTCCAACAAATTGAGAACCCTGTCCAGTAAAGATAAATGCTTTCATATTGAATGTAAATTTGCAAAAATTATTTTTCTAAAAAAAATATATTAGTAATCTCTCTATTTGAAAGAATTATTTTGTTGATGCAAAACATACCTAAATCTTTATAAATCAGTGTATTAAAACAAAAATTCCTTATTTAAAAAATTTAAGTCATTATAATTTTAAAGTATTGTCATGATAAAGTTAGAATCTTTCATTTTTTAGGCACAAAAGCTTGCAAAAGTCGCTATTTTTTAGTTCACAACCGACTGTCGGTTTAGTTTAAGCAAATTCGTAAATTTGCCTTACTCTTATTTGGAGCGAACGGTTCTTGCTTCGTCGTGCTGGATAGTCCCGCTATCCGTTCTTATCATCTTTGTAGAGCAAATTCGTGAATTTGCTCTACAAAGGTGATACCACTACTATCGGGGCTAGTTGGTATGGTTTCTACCTCTATCAAAAAAACTTATATTATTATCACCAATATCTATAAAGATGGTTGAATATTCTATACTATACAGGGTTCCAAACAATTGTTATGCCAAGCGAGATCCAATGAGATTTAAAAACTCATTGCGTGTTTGGGTTTTCTCAAACTCTCCTGTAAAAGCAGAAGTAGTTGTCAAAGAATTTTGTTTTTGAACCCCTCGCATCATCATGCATAAATGTTGGGCTTCGATGACCACTGCTACACCCAAAGGATTGAGGGTTTCATCTATACATTGTAATACTTGATGCGTTAATCGTTCTTGTACTTGTAATCGTCTTCCAAAAACATCTACTATTCTAGGAATTTTGCTTAATCCTACAATGTGTCCATTAGGGATATAAGCCACATGTGCTTTTCCAAAGAAAGGCAATAAATGATGTTCACACAAAGAATACAGTTCAATGTCTTTGACCACGATCATTTCACTAAATTCCTCCTTAAACATCGCTCCTCTTAATATCTCAGCAGCATCCATTTGGTAACCATGTGTCAAAAATTGCATAGCTTTAGATGCTCTTTCGGGTGTTTTGACCAATCCCTCCCTTTCTACATCCTCTTTTACTCCTTTGATGATAGAAGTATAAGCCTCAGCTATTTTGGAAGTTGTTTCTTTATGGTAAAGTTCTTTTTTCTCGTATGACATAGGTATTTCTTCAATAAGATGATTCATAAAATTTGCGTTTTTAATTTATATGTTAATCTCCAAAATATTCGACAAAAATATTTTCAGTTTCAACAAGTTTAACGCAATGAAGTTCACAATCATCTAAAAAATTTTCTAATTTTTTCCAAATTGCTTTAGCGAGGTTTTCTGTAGAAGGGATAATGTCTTTCATAAAATCCACATCTAAATTCAGGTTATTATGATCTAGTTTTTCAACTATTTCTCTTTTTATAATCTCGCCCAAGAGATGTACATTGACAACAAAGCCTGTTTCAGGATCAACGTTTCCTTTTACTGTGATAAAAAGTTCGTAGTTGTGTCCATGAAAGTTGGGATTTGCACACTTCCCAAATACTGCACGATTTTGGGCTTCTGACCAAGTATGGTTGTATAAACGGTGTGCCGCATTAAAACGTTCTCTTCTAGTTAAATAAACCATCTTACAAAGATAAGGACTTTGAGAGTGAAAAAGTTTCTTAAATGCCTTTAGTTGTAAAAATAAATATGATTTTGTTAAAAAAAGGCGGAATATGTGGAACTTTTCACATTTTTAAAGAGTTTAAGTCTTTGTATCTTTTATAAAAATAGTATCTCTTTTTCAAAGATTTTGGTCTTATTTTTGGTAAAAAAACTTTTTTCAAAAAAAAATTAAAAATCATTTGGAAGTTTAAAAATAGATGTGCTATATTTGCATTCGCTTTTGGAAATAAAAGTTAAGCGAAAGTAGCTCAGCTGGTAGAGCACAACCTTGCCAAGGTTGGGGTCGCGAGTTCGAATCTCGTCTTTCGCTCCAAATAAAACTGCTCTCTTTTGTAGGGAGCATTTTTAATTTGTACTTACTTTAGTGGCTGCCCAGGTGGTGGAATTGGTAGACACGCTGGACTTAAAATCCAGTGACCATTGCGGTCGTGCGGGTTCAAGTCCCGCCCTGGGTACTCAAAGTTTTCTAACCCTTGTCGTTCTTTGGAATGATGAGGGTTTTTTTATTGTATAAAGCCCATTGTTGATGTCAGGTTCTTTATTTTATTTTGAGGTTAGATTCATGGAAATTTGACAACTTTGGTTCTTTTCGGCTACCCATCTAAAGTTGCCAAGTTATCTCATTGCAATCAAAGAAAGTTTAGTAACGAGAAAAAAATAACTTCCGCATTTGCTAGTGATCTTTTGATCCAATCCTGCCGAGATGTCGGACCAGTTGCAAATACTCGCCATAGCCCTGCTATGACTGCGTTTTTCGTCGAATCGTCGAACCGCTTGTGAATCAAAATCTTTTTTCCCAAATGCTGGACTTATTTTTTAATCGTTACTTAAGTTGTTTCAATCGGATTGCTATGTAGATTACGGGAAGCCCCATCCGATTGATTTATATCACCTAGCCCCTTTCTCTTTATCAATCGGATTGCCTCCTCTTTTCGTGGTTAGCAATCCGATTGAAGCGATACATTCTTGCTTTGATTGTAAAATGGGGCAAGAATGTTGGCAATATTAGAGGTGTAGCCTTGTTTTCGTGTATAAAAGTTATCAAATTGCTATTCATTTTTGCTACAGTTTGTGGTTTTTGCCACGAATGAATTAAATTCTAAAACGGTTCAGTTCCTATATGTTCTGACCTTTCAAGAATAGCCCCGATAGTAGTGGTATTCGTGTGAAGCGTTGGCTTAGAAAAACTTAGC
>JAHDBB010000130.1 GCA_020630635.1 Chitinophagales bacterium | reverse complement strand
GGATACAACAATTCACAAACGGTGGCAAAAAACGAAGAGTAATTGGATGAATTTTTATGCACAAAATGAACCAAAGTTGTCAAATTTTACGCTACATAAACGTTGTGTCTCAACCTAAATAGACCCGATAGTAGCGGTATAAATGCAATGCGTTGGCTGCCTAAAACGTTGGCGCATTTATAAGAGCGGATAGCGGGACTTTCCGTAACGATGAAAGAGTAATAACCGTTCTCTCCTAGTCAAAAAAAGAATAGGATTTTTAAGATTATAGGAAATTAATAGGATTTTGGTTGATACTTAAATTCACGAAATGAACTCAAAAGCTACTTGTCATCCAAAAAACTATTGACCATCGACTATGGACTGAAAAACGATCGACTATATAACTATTTTTCCAATTTTTTCGATGGCATTTCGACCATTTCCGTATAATGTTTCTTGTACAACTCCTTAATGATTCCATCGGATAAACCCATCTTCAAAACAAATAGTTTTTCCATCTGAGTCCATTTCAAAACATTTCTAAAAATCGTAGTCGCAGGAACAATCACATCTGCCCGATCAGGTTTGAGTCCTAAGGTATGAATGCGCTCTCGTAACGTAAAACTATTGAGATGCTCATCAACCTGTTTTAACAATTCAGGAGTGATGGGTTTTTTATGATTGTCCTTTACATAAATTTTGTGAATCTTGATAATATTGCCACCAGAACCTAAGCCATAAATGTTGGGATATTGAGCTGACCAATTTTGAAGCCAATCTTTCATCTCTTTCCAAGTTTCATCCTTGACCTGTTCATTCAGCACCCGAAGCGTCCCAATCTTAAAAGATTTCGCATCAATAATTTCGTCATTGTGAAATAAAACCAACTCGGTGCTTCCGCCTCCTACATCAATACTCATAAACGTTTTATGTTCATGTTCTTTGAGATGCTTACGGTACGTTTCAAAGATAGTGGTCGATTCCTTTTGACCCGAAATAATGTTGATGTCTATATCCGTTTCCTGTTTGATACGTTGGATAATGTCATTGCCATTGGCTGCTTCCCGCATAGCCGAAGTAGCACAAGCCTTATAATGTTTGACCCCATAAATGTCCATCAAGTTGCGATAAGCACTCATCGCTTTAGTGAGCATAATGACTTTGTTATCATAGATTTGTCCATCAATAAATGCCTGCTCCCCCAATCGAATAGGAGAACGCACCAAAAGTTCTTTTTTGATCAATGGATTTTTGGGACGGGGAGTGACATTACAAATGAGAAGTCTAACGGCATTGGAGCCAATATCAATCGCTGCAAATTTCAATGTATCGTGATTTGGTGATAAAATTGTACAAAGTTAAACTATAATCAACTCTTATGCCAAGTTGACGGTTTTATGTATAGTGGGTCTTTAGTGATAAATAGAATTTGAAAATTTATAAAATTGACTTTTTGAATAAGATGGATTATTTTTGTTGTAAATATGCTCGCCATGCCTCTCATTGAAGCACACTTTGGTGAGCCTTTTTTTTTACTATGAAGTATAATAAATCACCTCTATCTATCAACAAACAACTAAATAAACTTGTTGATAAAGGCTTACAAATAAATAATACTGCTCAAGCTCGAAAGAAACTCAAAAATGTAAACTACTACAGATTGAGCTCCTATTTTGTTCCATTCTATAAAATAAGATCTAAGAAATTTAAAGCACATACAATATTTGAAGATATTTTAGATTTGTATGAATTTGACAATGAATTGAGAAAACTAGTCTTTTCTTGTATTCAGACATTGGAAATTGCTGTTAGATCTCGAATTATTAATAACTATTCTTGTAATTTTAACGCCCATTGGTTTGAAAATCTAAAGCGTTTTAAGTCTTTTGATGCATATTCAAACTTTCAGAAGTCAGCATTAAAGGTTGTTGAAGAAAATAGAAGTAAGGAAAAGTTTATAGGGCATTATCTTAACAAATATGATGATCCAATCCTACCATCCAATTGGATGGTAATTGAGATGCTAACATTGGGACAAACTTCAAGGCTATATAAATCATTAAAAGATGATAGAACAAAGAAAAGTATAGCAAAAGACTTTGGTATTACAGAAGTAGTGCTTGAATCTTGGTTACATAATCTGAATTATATTAGAAATATAACTGCTCATCATTATAGGTTATGGAATCGAGATTTGAGAATAACCCCTAAAAATCCTCGTAGAGTTCGTTTTCAATTTCTAAATGTGCGAACTGGTTTTAGTCATCATAAATTATACTTCTCCTTATCTGTAATGATTTACATGATAAATTGTGTAGATGCTAACAATCAATCTAAAATTGAGTTAATAAACTATATTGACTCACTCTCTTCCTTTTATAGAAATGGAATGGGGTTTCCGACGAGTTATAAAATAGAACCTTTGTGGAATGTATAAAAGAAGGTTAATGATAGTTTAAATAATATTTCAAATTTTTATGGTTTCTTATAAAAAAAGAAAAGGTCTCCTAAATGAATTAGGAAACCTTTTTTTGAGAAAGAAATGTTTTAAGTTGTTAACTTAATTATCTATGTTCGTGTATTACTGTCTTACTTGTTTAGGCGTTTTTTACTATTGCCTTTTTGATGTTTGTGATAACCTTTATGCTCTCCATTCTTGGTACAACCTTCTACACCACATTTGTTGTTATTTGCTTTCTTTACTTTACTTTCTTTAGATTGCTTTTGTGGGACTCTATAACCTTCTGTTTTAGTTGGTTTTCTATTTTTAGAAGGCGTTTGTGCTTTGTTTGTTTTGGAAGTATTGCCCTTAGTTGGTACTGTTTTTCTATTAGGTGTTTGAACCTTAGAATCTTTCGTTTTCTTACTTGTAGAAGTCGTTCTATTTCTATTAGGTGTTTGCACTTTAGAATCTTTCGTTTTCTTGCTTGTAGAAGTCGTTCTATTTCTATTAGGCGTTTGAACCTTAGAATCTTTTGTTTTTTTACTAGTAGGAGTCGTTCTTGTACGAGTAGGAGTTTGCTTTTTCTTTTTAGCTCCAGCTTTTTGTAAATCAATGTTGCCTTCTAACTCTCCTGTTTTAGGAGTTGTTTTTTGAGTTTTTGTTGGTTTATTGCTTGGAACAGGCTTCGTTCTTTTACGAGTAGGAACGGTTTGCTTAGTACGTGGCATATTGCCATTTTCTAATTTTCCTTCTTTCGTTGTTTTAGTCGTTTTAGCTGCTTTACTAGGAGTATTGGTATTACCTTCCAATTTACCCGTTTTGGTAGCTTTTTTACTTTGAGTAGGAGCCGTTTTACGATCAGAAACCTTTGTTTTCTTGATTTTAGTTACTTTTTCAGTCTCTTGAGTTGCGGCTTCCTTTTTAGGAGTAATTTTACTACTCTTCAATTTTTTCTTTTGAGCTTTTTTCTCCTTTTTAGCTTGTTTCAAGCTGATCTTATCACTTTTTTTCAAGGTAGGAGCTTTTGTTTGAGCAGAGATATTAGCAGTAGCTACAACCATAATCAAACAACAAAGAACTATATTAAATAAATTTTTCATGATTTTCTATTGAGTTAAAATAAATAAGTATCTTCTATTAGTTTTAGTAGAATGTTTGCTAATATAGACTGCATAGGCGAGAAAGGTTTAATGGTCGTACGAAAAATAATAAAAGGAGATATATTAAATAACTGTCACATGCTCAGGAATACGATAAGGCAAGGAGAAAGTAAAGGTGGTTCCTTTCCCAATTTGACTTTCTACTTCCAAATGTCCTTTTTGTAACTCAATGAGCTGTTTCACAATACTTAGCCCAATACCAAATCCTCCCTTTTGTGAATCTCTTTCCTCATCCACCTGTCCGTAAGTATCAAATATTTTTTTAATACTTTCTTGTGGGATACCAATTCCTGTATCTCGTATCTTGAATTGGATGGTACACACCTCTTCTTCTATTTGTTGTAAAGCGACCAATAAACGAACTTCTCCTTGTGGTGTAAATTTGAGCGCATTATCCAACAGATTATAGATGATTTGAGAAAGTCGAGTCGGGTCTCCTTTCAAATATTTAGGCAACTTATTGATGTACTCAATAACAATGGGAACATTTTGCTGGCTGGATTTAAAATCAAAAGCCTTTACAACAGAACTAAGTACATTTTCAGGAGGAAAACAACGAGACTCAATATTAAACTTATAGGATTCTGATTTTGAGAAGGCGACCAAATCTTTGAGCATCGTATCCAAGTTTCTCGCTGAATTACTCAATGCCTTCAGATAATCTCGTCCTTTTTCATCCATCACATAATTTTGTAGAATATAGGTCATCCCAATAATCTCGGTCAAAGGCAATTTGATATCGTGGGTAATTTTAGAAAAATGATCTTGTCGCATTTGCTGCAACTTTTTCATTTGTTCCAATTCTGCTTGGGCAGGATGCATCGTATCAGACGAGATAACAGGCGGGCGATTTTTTTGAGTTGGTTGAGGCTTTTTTTGTTCAAGGGTAGGGGCAAAACGCATATCTTCCATCACACAAACCAACTGCCCGTTTTTTCGCATAATGCTGATATCCAAAGTATAAACATACTTTTCCCATTCCAATTCCACTCGACTAAATTGTTTGACAGTATCTTCTTCCAGATTATTAAAAAAGTGCTTAAACTGATTGAGAAAAGGAAGTATAGTAAAGAGAGACTGACTTTTATGACTTCTCAAATCAATCAACGTATGGCATGAGTCTAGTAGAAAACCGTTGTTGGTAAAAACAATGGCTTGTAATCTGCGAGCACTATGTAGGAGCTTATAATCTTCTAAAGACATCTATCATCAATATTTTCGTGGACATGCTGCCGAAGGGTCATACAAATCTACTAAATTCCTTTCATTTACTTCAATGATGGGCAAAATAGTTTTGGAGGGCAACCATAAGTTAAAGGTTTGTTCTAAAGAAGATATTAATTTTTTTAGGAGCGAAAGGATAACAGCTTCGTCGTTATATAAAGTCTCGCTATCCGTTCTCATTCGTGTGGCTAAGTTTTTCTAAGCCAACGCTTCCACACGAATACCACTACTATCGAGGCTATTTTGGAAAGGGCAGGAACCTATAGTAACTGAACCATTTTAGAATTTAGAGATTAAAATTTAATCCATTGGGGACTATTTGGGTTAGGATAGAATACTTAAAAATGCTTCTTTGTAGGAACAGTTTGCAACTGTTCACTTGGCTGTATGGGAAACCATCAAAGTAGAAAAGACATGAGCTTGCTGACAGTTCATACGAAAGAACAGATAGCATCTGTTCCTACAGGCAATCAACTACTATGTCTACTTAACCCGACAAGTCAAAACTTGTTCTCCTTCCAATGATCCAAGTAAAGTATCCCCAATTTGGACAGGACCTACACCCGCAGGTGTTCCCGTAAAAATCAAGTCACCTTTGGCAATTAAAAAATACTTAGAGATATGAGCGATCAATTTAGCAAAGTCAAAGATCATATCTTGACTATTTCCTTGTTGTACAACTTGGTCATTTTGAGTCAAAGAAAAGTTGATAGAATCTTTATTGGGAAGACTATCAAATGGAATAAAACGACCTACTGGCGCAGCTCCATTAAAGCCTTTCGCAATTTCCCAAGGATGTCCTTTGGCTTTAAGTTGTGACTGTACATCTCTCGCTGTAAAATCAATTCCCACCGTTATTTCATCATAATATTTATAGGCAAAACGCTCTTCAATATGTTTGCCATTGCGACAAATTTTTAAAACCAACTCCGTTTCAAAATGTACATCTTTGGAGAAACTTGGATAAAAGAAAGGCTTGTTATTATAAAGCAAGGCTGTGGGATATTTTGAAAAAACAAGTGGCTGTTTGGGTACAGGATTGTTTAATTCTTTGGCATGATCCACATAATTACGTCCAATGCAAAATATTTTCATAGTTGATTTATTTGTTATATTGACTCATGGTTCTTTGTGCGCCGATGGTGGCAAAGGCTATGACCATTTCAGCCGCTTTTTCACAAAAAATGGGTAATTCTTCGTTTTCTTTGGAAGTCCATTGACCTAAGACATATTGTACCTGCTGTCCTTTTCGGTAGTTGTCGCCAATCCCAAAACGAAGACGGGCATATTGTTGATTACCTAGCTTGGCTTCGATGTCTTTGAGACCATTGTGTCCGCCAGCACTTCCCTTTAATTTAAGGCGTATTTTACCAAAAGGCAAGGCAATATCATCTACGACGACCAAGATATTTTCTTGTTTTACTTTTAGCTTCGTTTGCCAATGTTTAAGGGCTTTTCCACTAAGATTCATATAGGTCGTAGGTTTAATCATGTGAAAGGTACGACCTTTGAATTTGAAGTGTGTATAAAAAGCATGACGGTCTAGGTTGAAATTTACTTCCCGTTGTTCTGCTAATAAATCAACGACATCAAAGCCAATGTTGTGGCGAGTATTTTCATAGTCTTTGCCAATATTTCCTAATCCTACAATAAGATAATTCACTGTTGGTTCATTTTGGGTTTCAGAAGAAGTAGTATCCGCTAGAAATAGTTTTCTTAAAATATTAAACATGTTTACTTTGGTGACTGGTGACTAGTTTTTGGTCGCTTTAAGGGTAAAGGTAAAGGGAATCATTCCTTGATATTTGGGATGAAACCACCAGCCTTTTTTATCTTGTACCATACCTTCCAGCCCTTTGTAAAAGAGCTTGTCATATTCATTGATAAACTCAATCTTAAGACCATTTTGAATGAGGGCATTGATGATGTCGCTCATACTCCAAGTCCATTCATAAGTTTTGTTTTGAGGAACATAATCTCTCGCTGAATAATCGCCTATATCATCGTCCCAAAAAGTGGGGTGTTTTTGATGAAAATAAGGATACTGAATTTGCATTTCTTGTTGGGCATTGGTCTCAAATATGTAGTAAGTGGGATGTATTTCCATGATGTAAAAAGTCCCTCCTTCTTTTAAAAAATGAGCAATCGTCGCTGCCCATTGTTGTAGGTCTTTGAGCCAAGACAACACCCCTTGTGAAGTGTAAACAATATCAAATTGTTCATTGAGTTGATCCTTTAAATCATACACATTGGAATGAATAAAAGTTGCAGGTATGTTGAGTTCTTTTTTGAGTTGATTAGCGACTTCTATAGATTTTTCTGAAAAGTCGATGCCTGTTACTGTCGCTCCGTCTCTTGCTAAAGATAGTGTGTCTGTACCAATGTGACATTGTAAATGAAGTAAGGTTTTATCTTGAATGGGATAAAGTTCTCGTTGTTGGATTTCGTCTATGTGCGATTTTCCTTGACGAAGACTTTCAATATCGTAAGATTCGTAATGAATAGGAGCGATCTCATCCCAGTATTTGACATTTTGAGACTCGGCTTGTTGGTTGTTGATTTCTTTCATAGTGTTCAAATGAAAAAACCATACGTCAAGCGATTGTTGAAGTATGGTTTTGAGAATCGTTCAATTTATTTTTTGTAAGTCGAAAATGAAAGTTTGCTGGTACTAAGAAATTGTGTCTCTCACCAACTAGCCCTGATAGTAGTGGTATTGCTGCTTGGGGCTTGCAGTAGAGCAAGGCAGCAGCAATGAGAACGGATAGCAGGACTTTCTGATACGACGAAGTACTAAACCTTTCGCTCCTATTCAAAAAGTGTAAGAAACAAATTTTATTCTGCCGCAGCTTCTGTTGTTGCTGCTTCTTTAGATTGAGCCGACTTTAATGCTCTTGGGATTTCGACTGATACGATAGGAATGTTGACATTGTTCATAATTTCGAGCTTGTCATAAGACAAATCCCCAACCTTCATTGATTTTCCTAAAGTAAGTGGTGAAACATCTACTTTTAGTTCAGGTAATAAATCTTTTGGAAATGCTTTTACTTTCAATTTACGCTCTTTGGGTAATAATTTTCCCCCTGCTTTTACACCTTCAGCCAAACCTTCAAAAACCAATGGTAAATCTAAGATGATTTTGCGATCATCAACCAGTGGCATAAAGTCTATGTGTAAAAGCTGGTCTGTAACAGGGTGAAATTGAAGGTCTTTCATAACTGTTTTGTGTGTTTGCCCATCCACACTGACTTCTACAATGAAGAATTCAGGAGAATACACTAAGTTTTTGAAAGCCTTTGTAGGTGCAGTGAAATGGGTGTTTTTTTCTTCCCCATAAATGACACATGGCACTTGTCCTTCTCTTCTAATTTGTTTGGTGGCTTTTTTGCCCAAATCTGTGCGAGCAGCCCCTTCTATCTGGAATGTTTTCATTTTATTTGATATTTATTTTTGATATTATTTTTTGATTTTGAATCTAATTCTTTATACGAAAAGCGAACTAATCGAACGATATTCATTGATGTATTTGAACGCTGTTGCAAATAAAGAAGCGACAGGTAACACTTTGATTTTATCAGATTGTTGTCTTAGAGGAATCGTATCACAAACAACCAATTCGGTCAAAGCGGATTTATTGATGTTGGTATAGGCATTGCCTGATAAGACAGGATGTGTACACATTGCTCTGACGCTCAAAGCACCTTTGTCCATCAATAATTCGGCAGCATTACAAAGAGTCGAACCTGTATCAATGATGTCATCAATGAGGATGACATGTTGGTTACTGACATCTCCAATGACTTGCATACCTGCTATTTCATTGGCTCTTTTTCGGTATTTATCACAGATGACCATTTCGGCATTGAAACGAGTTGCAAATTTTCGGACTCTTTTGGAACTTCCTACATCTGGAGAAGCAAATAGCGGGTTTTCTATCTCTAACTCATGGATGTAAGGAACAAAAATGGCTGAACTGTCTAAGTGATCAACAGGTATGTCGAAAAAGCCCTGAATTTGTGGGGCATGTAAATCCATCGTCATCACTCTATCGGCTCCTGCTGCCATCAATAAGTTGGCAACTAATTTTGCACCAATAGACACACGAGGTTTATCTTTTCTGTCTTGTCGAGCAAATCCAAAATAAGGAATGACGGCTACTACATAGTTGGCAGAAGCTCTTTTGGCTGCATCCATCATCATCATCAACTCCATTAGATTATCTAAAGGAGAAAAAGTGGACTGGATAAAAAATGTAAAGCAACCTCTTACTGATTCTAAGATATTGGGCTGAAATTCTCCATCGCTAAATCGCTCAAAGACCAAGTTCCCTAAGTTTTGACCATATTCTTGTGCTATTTTTTCAGCGAGAACCCTAGATGCAGTTCCTGAAAATATTTTAACATTTGGTTTCATACAGTCATTGCTTTTAGAAAATTGCGTGCAAAGATAAAAAAAAATATGCAATTATGCTGGATTTTGGAGGATAAATACAGGTATGGACACTCTACTATCAAATATGTGACTCCCTTGCTTTTAATCATAAAATAGCTGTGCTGTAAGATAGTCTGCTATCAAAATCCCTTGTTGAGTTAGACAAAGGTGCGGGTCTTTGATGGTTGCTTTTTGGGTATTTAGGAAAACTTGGATTTCTTTAATTAGGTGGTGGTAATATTGAGGAGGGAAATCATTTTTAATTTTTGTAAGATCAATCCCCCAAGACGTTCTTAAAGAAACCATGAGGTATTCGTTAAATTTTTGAGTAGTGGTCAATTGTTCTATTTCGGTAGGAATAATGTTATTTTGAAGGCTTTTGATATATTTGGCATTATTAGTGATATTCCATTGGCGACTCACTTGGTTATAAGAATGGGCGGCTGGACCTAAACCCAAATATTTTTTGCCCAACCAGTAGCTGGTATTGTGTTGAGAATGGCAATTGGGTTTTGAAAAATTGGATACTTCATAGTGTTCATAGCCATTTTGTGACATTTTTTTCATCAACATAAGCATCTGTTCTTGGGCTTTTTCGTCTGTTGGAGCAGAGACTTTATTTTTTTCTATGAGGTGGGCTAAAGCGGTGTTTTCTTCGACAGTCAATCCGTAGGCGGAAATATGAGGAACTTGCCATTCAAAGGCTTTTTCCATATTTTGTATCCAATCCTCATTACTCAACGTTGGGGTTCCATAAATCAGGTCGATGGAGATGTTTTCAAAGCCTGCATCTTGGGTCATAGGCACACATTGTAGAGCTTGTTGTACGTTGTGTGCTCGATTCATATATTTTAAGTCGGCTTCTAAAAAGGATTGGATGCCAATACTAAAACGGTTGATGGGAGTCTGGCGAAAGGCGTGGAGGCTTTGTGGGGTAAGGTCGTCAGGGTTGGCTTCTAAAGTACATTCGGCATCGCTTTTGATAGAAAAATACTTATAAAGATGTTCAAAGATTTGGTTGATTTCTTGGGAAGTTAAAAGAGAAGGAGTTCCACCACCTAAATAGACGGTTTCAATGGTTTCATTGGCAAGATAGTCTTTTTGTAGTCGGATTTCTTGTAATAGGGCGGTAAGTAATTCGTTTTTTAGTTTTAGGGAGGTGGAAAAGTGGAAGTTACAGTAGTGACATGCTTGTTTGCAGAAGGGGATATGGAGATAGATGCCTGACACGATTGTGAAGTTCTAATGATTAAATTGTTAAATTTTAAAGTGGGATTTTACCACATAAGAAACATAAGTTCACAAAAGAGTTTTACCACATAAGGAACATAAGTTCACAAAAGACTATTGATACATTTGATCCAAAAAATTACATACTTACTGTTATTGTTTTTCTTCCTTAAAGTTGGAGGACAGGAACGGGTTTTGCAAATTAAGGTCGAAAATGAACAACAAGCGATTTTGAATGATTTGGCAAAGATACCTGATAAATATGAAGGAAGTAACAGTTTGAATCAAATTGTTCAAAATCTTCAGCAGTTGGGCTATATTGAAGCGAATGTGGATAGTATGGCTCAACAAAAGGATACCGTACTGGCTTTTTTGCATATTGGACCTGAATATGAGTGGGTCGATTTGAAAAAAGGAAATGTACAAGAAGCCATTTTATCTACTATTGGATTTCGAGAGCGTTTTTTTAAAGGCAAACCTTTTAATCTTCAACAGTTGCGACAAGTACAAGAAGCGTTGTTGGTGTACATGGAAAATAATGGCTATCCTTTTGCTGAAATAGGACTTTCAGACATTGTTTTGGAAAAAGGAAAAGTAGCGGCTTCTTTGGATTTGATTCCCAATCAAGTCTTTAAAATTGATAGCTTCAAAATTACAGGGGATGTTAGGATTACGCAACAATATTTAGAAAATTATCTGGGGATTCAAAAAGGGGATTTATACAATGAATCGGCGATACAAGCCATCAGCACACGTATCCAAGAATTGCCTTTTTTGAAGGTCAATCAAGCTCCTAAAATTACCTTTATTGGTTCAGAAGTTTGGGTCGAGTTGTTTTTGAAAAAAGTGAAGGCGAGTAAGTTTGATTTTTTATTAGGACTTTTACCAAATAATGATCCCAATGCTTCAAGACGTTATACGATTACAGGAGATGGTCAATTAAATTTGGTCAATACGTTGGGAAGCGGAGAAGAATTGGAGTTGGTGTATAAAAGTTATCCGTCCAATGCTACGGAGTTGAAAACCAAAGTCTTGTATCCTTATTTGCCCTTTTTGCCATTGGGATTGGATGCCAAATTTGATATTTACTTACGAGATAGTCTGTATCGGGATATTGTGAGTTACTTGGGTTTACAGTACAATATGGGTGGAGCCAACTATGTACAGTTTTTCTTTAACAATCAACGGAGTTCTTTATTATCCATTAATGAAAATCAAATCATTCAAAGTCGTCAGTTGCCCAATAATTTGGACGTTTCCAATGTGTTTTATGGGATTGCCTTGAATTATGAAAAGTTGGATTATCGCTTTAATCCTCGAAAGGGTTGGAATACCCATATTAGCTTGGCTTTTGGTAATAAAAAGATTCGACAAAATAATGCGATTTTGCAATTGACAGATCCCAATGAGGAAGGGTTTGATTTTAAGAGTTTGTATGATTCGATTCCCAACAAAAGTGTACAATATAAAGCAACTTATCAAGGAGCGACTTATTTGCCGATTGGAAATACTAGTGTGTTTAAAATCGGGGTGAAAGGCGGGGTTTTGCGAAGTGTAGAAAATGACAATGCTCCCACTATTTACAACAATGAACGTTTCCGAATTGGTGGAAAAAGGGTTTTAAGGGGCTTTGATGAAGAGTCTATTTTTGTGGATTGGTACAATATCGCTACTTTAGAATATCGCTATTTATTGGGACAAAATTCAAATTTCTTTATATTTACCGAAGGAAGCTATCTGACGAACTTGGAGGAGGAATTGGAGGTGGATCAGGCTTTTTATACCTATAGCTTTGGGGCAGGAATTAATTTTGAAACGAGAGCAGGGATTTTTGGTTTGAGTTATGCGCTGGGTTCTCAAAAAGGCAATGGTATTCAAGTGCAAAATGGAAAAGTGCATTTTGGGTATGTGAATTATTTTTAAAAGATTTAGTCGATAGTCGATA
>JAHDBB010000129.1:11144-12423 GCA_020630635.1 Chitinophagales bacterium | reverse complement strand
AATGCGCCAACGTTTTTCTAAGCCAACGCATTGCATTTATACCGCTACTATCGGGGCTAGTTGGATTTGGTCGCAACTTCTTAGCACCATTTTTTTGTCTCTTGTTAGCTTCATCCTAAAGAATGAAGCTAAACTATTTTTAGCTTTGATTAAATTGTCGTTTATTCACTATAAAATCTATGGACTATTGACTTTTAACCATCAACTCTATCCCACCTCCAAATTCTTCAACATAATATCTTTACAACCTTTTCGCAAAGGATGATCGCTGTTGTAAATGCGCTCTACCACCAATTGTCTAAACTCGTCTTTGGGACCAATCAAGTCTTTCAACGTCAAGCCTGTCAAAACCTTATCTACTGCCAACTGTAAAACTCGCCAAAGAGAACGAATCGAACAATCTACAGAATCCGTACACAACTTATCTAAGACTTCATTATCCGAGTCGCTTTCATCAAATAAACGTCCTCCCAATTCGGTCAAGACTTTATTAAGATAAATTTCTTCTGCATTTCTAGCGAGACGATAGCCACCAATTTGTCCTCTCACACTTTTGACAAAGCCCGCTAAACGCAAAATACGCAACATCTTGGCAACGGTATGAACCGATAGCTTTTCCATTTCACTAATTTGGTTGATAGTCAAACCCTCATCTGATTCATTCATGGCAATTATCAGCAAAATACGTAATCCGTAGCCTTCTTGCGTACTTATTTTCATTTTAAGTTTTTTGATTGATTCTTTTTACGAAAAAAAAATGTTATCTGTTCTTACTTTTTTAATTTATCAAAAATGTCCTTTATTCATATATAAAAGTCATCAGTCACTCTCACTTGTCACTAAAAATTATTGACCATCGACTATGGACTTATAAAAACGTCCCATCATCCCAAAACCAAATAATGAACCATAACGTCCCGTCGTCCCAAACATGTAAAAACTAAACTGTATTAAAACATATCCAATTCTAACTTTGCTTCTTCTGACATAAAGTCTTTGTCCCAAGGCGGATCAAAAGTCATTTCAACATGTACCTCTCCTATCCCATCGACTTGTTCTGCCGCTGCTTGTACTTCCAAGGGTAAAGTATCGGCAACAGGACAATTGGGAGCTGTTACAGTCATGGTGATAAATACATTGTTCATCGGTGGATAAACTTGTATCTCGTAAATCAATCCCAAGTCATAAATATTGACAGGAATCTCTGGATCAAAGACCTCTTTGATTTGCTCAATAACGGCAGCTTCTATTTCGGCTTGGCTTTTCATCATCTTGATTT
>JAHDBB010000129.1:3643-11044 GCA_020630635.1 Chitinophagales bacterium | reverse complement strand
ATTTGCTCAATAACGGCAGCTTCTATTTCGGCTTGGCTTTTCATCATCTTGATTTTGTTTTAGTAGTTAAAGAACTGATGAAGATTTACTAATCGCCTATGTCACCAGTCACTATTAACTTGTCACTCTTATTTTCTTTCTTCTTTGATTTTAAAAATTTGGGCGTATTGTTTCATCATTTTTATCATCGCTGTCAATCCATTGGAACGTTGTGAACTTAGATGAGAACGTAAGTCTATTTCGTTGATAAAATTCAATGGATGTTCGATAATGGTTTGTGGGGTTTGGTCGGATAGGATGCGTATCAAAATGGCAATGATGCCTTTGGTGATAACGGTATTGCTATCAGCTATGTATTGTACTTTTCCATCTTGATATTGTGCCTCTAACCAAACCGTCGATTGACAACCTTTGACGATTCTATCATCTGTTTTTAAGGTCTCGTCCATGGGTGGCAAACTTTTGCCTAAGTCGATGATGTATTCGTACTTATCCATTGCATCATCAAACAACGCAAACTCTTCGATGAGTTCTGTTTCCTTTTCTTGTATGTTCATTTATTTTTGTAAAATTCTAAAATAGTTCTGGTGCTAAGAAATACATTCCTCAACCAACTAGACCCGAATGATTTAAATTCCAATTTCAAAATCCTAAATTCTAAAACGGTTCAGTTACTATAGGTTCTGTCCACAACGACCTAGCCCCGATAGTAGTGGTATGAATGTAGAAGCGTTGGCTTAATAAAACTTGGCTACATTCATAAGAACGGACAGCGGGACTTTCTATGGCGACGAAGCATTGAACCTTTCGCTCCTAATAAAAAACACATTCCTATGACAACATTCGATTTGCTCGCTCCACTCCTTTGACCAAAGCGTCTATTTCTTCTTTGGTGTTGTAAAAAGTAAAACTCGCTCGACATGTTCCTTCGATGCCTAAACGCTTCATCAAAGGTTGGCAACAATGATGACCTGTCCTAACCGCAATTCCCAACTGGTCTAAAATGACTCCGACATCATACGGATGGTGATCGCCCAATAAAAACGAAACGACACTCGCCTTATTTTCAGCCGTCCCAACAATGCGTAAACCTTCGATATTGGACAGTTGTTGAGTCGCATAATCCAATAGCATTTGTTCCTGATTTTCGATAAATTCCCAACCGACTTTTTCCAGGTATTCGATGGCTGCCATCAATGCAATCCCTCCTGCAATGTTGGGCGTTCCTGCTTCAAATTTAAAGGGCAATGCATTGTAAGTTGTCTTTTCAAAAGTTACCTCTTTGATCATCTCTCCACCTGCTTGATAAGGCAACATTTCTTCCAAGATATTTTCTTTACCGTAGAGGATTCCCATACCTGTTGGACCACACATTTTATGAGACGAAAATGCCAAGAAGTCACAGTCTAAAGCTTGTACATTTACGGCTTGATGTGGGATCGCTTGTGCGCCATCCAACAAGACTTTTGCACCGACCTCATGTGCCTTTTCAATGATTGCGTTTACAGGATTGATCGTTCCCAAAGAATTGGAAATATAGACGATGGAAACCAGCTTCGTTTTTTCACTCAATAAGTTTTCATAAGCG
The DNA here is from genome assembly GCA_020630635.1 of Chitinophagales bacterium. Taxonomy (GTDB): domain Bacteria; phylum Bacteroidota; class Bacteroidia; order Chitinophagales; family UBA2359; genus JAHDBB01. Next base: position 9,456 of record JAHDBB010000129.1, on the reverse strand, counting down.
TCTATATCTATTTCCCCTTTCTCATTGACAGGAATAATTTTGAGCGTTGCACCGACTTCCTCACACAATATTTGCCAAGGCACGATATTGGAATGATGCTCTAAAGTTGAGATAATGATCTCGTCTCCTTTGCCTATAAACTTGCGTCCAAAACTGTGAGCGACTAAGTTGATGCTTTCAGTTGTTCCTTTGGTAAAGTTGATTTCTTTGATGCTCTTGGCATTGATGAATCGCTTGACGGCTTCTCTTGCTTCCTCATATTCATCTGTCGCCCTTTGGCTTAAATGATGGACACCTCTATGCACATTGGCATTGATTTTTTTGTAGTAATCCTCAATAGCATTTAGAACATAACGCGGTTTTTGTGAAGTCGCTGCATTGTCAAAATAGACCAAAGATCGTCCATTGACTTCCCTTGATAAAATCGGAAAATCTGCTCGAACTTGTTCGATGGTGATAGGACTAGTAGAAATTTCAGACATGAGATGTGGTTTTTTGAAAATCAATTATAATTATTACTCACGATAATTAACCCAGCTTCTTTTCAATCAATTCATGCAAGTGTTCTTTAATGGGTTCGTACTGTAAACGCTCGACTACTTCGCCTGCAAATCCCCTTAACAAAATCTTACGAGCTGTGTCTTTTCCTATCCCTCTGGCTTGCATATAAAACAAGGCTTCTTCATTGAGTTGACCTGTGGTTGCACCGTGTGTACAACGTACGTCATCTGCAAAAATCTCTAACTGTGGCTTCGTATTGATTCTGGCATTGTCAGACGTTAAAACATTTCGATTGCTTTGGAAGGCATTGGTTTGTTGGGCATCAGGACGCACCATAATTTTTCCATTGAAAACCCCTTTAGAATTACCGCCCATGATACCTTTGTACATCTCATCACTCATACAGTTGGGAAGTGCATGATCCACCAAAGAATGATTGTCCACTAATTGTTTGCCATCGGTCATATACAATCCATTCAAAAAGGACTCAATATGTTGGTCATTCAACATAAACTGCAAATCGTTTCGGGTAAAGCCTCCACCAAACGTAAAGGTATTGTTATGAACGACGCTTTGTTTTTCTTGATGAACTTGTGTAAAGTTGATCTGTACAGCTTTTTCGTTTTCGTTTTGCAAAATGTAGTTATCAACCTTTGCATCTTTACCCGCAATGATCTCTGTTACACTATTGGTAAACGCAACATTTTTATCATCTAAGCTGTAGAATTTTTGGATGACTCGCACTTCTGAATTTTGACCTGCTACTATCAAATTTCTTGGATGACACAAAAGATTTCCTTCGCTTGTATCTGTCAAATGTAAGATAACAAAAGGATTTTCTAAAACTGTACTTTTAGCTGTTTCTATATAAAATCCGTCTTGAGTCAAAGCCGTATTGAGTGCAACAAATGGATAATTTTCGACGGCTGCATGTTGAGCAAAATGTGCTTTGATCTTATCGGGATGATTTGCTAAAATATTGGCAAATGAGTCAACTAATACTCCTCCTTTAGTCAAAAAATCAGAGTTAATTTCGCTGAATTGTCCATTGATAAAAACAATCACATTCTCTTTTTCATCTTCTTTTAAATAAGACGAAACATCTATCTTTTGATGCAACAAAGCACTGGAATATTTGCCATAATTTTGTTGAACAATAGGTTGAACATTGGTAAATTTCCACTCTTCATTTTTGGTGGTAGGAAATCCTGTTTTGTTAAAAGCATTTATGGCTTGTTTACGAATAACCGCCAATTCATCATTTTCTACTCCTTTTTCTAAAAGGTCAAAATCAACGGCTAAGGTGTCTTTTAAATCAAAGCTGGTTTCGATATTCATTTTATCTTTTTAATTTTAATGCTGTTAGTATTTTGCCCTCTCGTTTATACGACATCTGCCTCTGCTTTTATCCAATCGTATCCATTTTTTTCCAATTCCAAAGCAAGTGATTTGTCTCCCGATTTTACGATACGTCCATTATATAAAACGTGTACAAAATCTGGAACAATGTAGTTTAATAAACGCTGATAGTGCGTAATTACAACGATACCATTCTCTTTACTTTTGAGTTTATTAACTCCATTCGCAACAATTTTTAAAGCATCAATATCTAAACCTGAATCTGTTTCGTCTAAGACAGCTAAAGATGGCTCTAACATCGCCATTTGTAAAATCTCATTGCGCTTTTTTTCTCCTCCTGAAAACCCTTCATTTAAAGAACGTCCCATAAACTTGGGATTGATGTCTAACATCGCCATTTTCTCTTTAATTAACTTCAAAAAAGTGGCTGCATTCATTTCTTCTTTCCCATGATATTTTCGCACTTCATTGACGGATGTTCTAATAAAGTTAGCGATACTTACGCCTGGTATTTCGACAGGATATTGGAAGGCTAAAAATACACCTTCTCTTGCTCGGTCTTCTGGTTCTAATTCTAAAAGATCGTTGCCTTTGAAGATGACTTCTCCTTCTGTCACTTCATAATCTTCTCGCCCTGCCAATACAGAGGCTAAGGTACTTTTGCCTGAACCATTGGGTCCCATAATGGCATGTACTTCACCTGGTTTTACTTCTAAGTTGATGCCTTGTAATATGGCCTTATCTTCGACAGAGGCATGTAAATTTTTAATTTGTAACATTTATATTTTATTTTAAAATTTTCTTGTAATAATCAATGATATGTTGAAAGATAGCTAAAAGCTCTCCTATTTCACTCAAAAAATAGGTCTTCTTATCTATCCACAAAACATCTTTTTCTAACTGCATAAAACGCCAATCATTTCCAGTTGTCACACATCCATAAATGCAGTCTAATTTCACTTCTTTTTTTTCATTAAAAATCTTTGCTCCTACTAGTTGCGCTGCACATTGTGGAACGCCAATTTCAATATCATTTTTCTTAGCTTCCACAATTTGAATGATGGGATAGTTGAGATCAAATGTTCCAATATCTCTCGCTAAAATAAAGTCGCACTCACCTTTCAATCCTTTGGACTCATCCGCATTTAAATTATCGCCCGAATAAATCGTAAAAAAATTATTATTGCGTTTTCGTAGTTCTCTTAAAATGGGTACAACAATCCACTCTGATTTGGCTTTTTCACTTCGTATTGGTAATTCTTCAACTTCTTGCAAGTCTTCTAAAAGTCGTTCACTCGGTGTTATATCTTCAAAATCTCCAAAGAGTCTTTTTTGTTGATTTTGGACACCAAATTGTTGTTTTAAGTCTTGTAAAGAGAAGTCAATATATGCCATGAGTTAAGTTTTCATTCGATTGGCAATAGACTTTGTGTTCTATATTTTTTAGGAGAGAAAGGTTATTACTCTTTCATCGCAATGACTCTCCCTGCTATCCACTCTTATAAATGCAGCCAACGTTTTAGGTAGCCAAACTCTTGCATTTATACCGTTACTATCAGGTCTAGTTGAGCTTGGAATGTACTTCTTAGTACCAGCTTTTTAAATTATAATATCAAATTTCTAAATTCTAAAAAGCACATAGTGTATCTGCTGATAAAAAAGAACTAAATAGAATGGACACTGATAGAAATACCAAAACAGCACATCAACATTGAGACAGAACTCAACTAGCCCCGATAGTAGTGGTATGCTAAATGCAGCGTTAGCCAAAAGGGTTTGCGAAGCTTTTAGCATAAGAACGAATAGCGGGACTTTCTATAACGACGAAGCAAAAAAACCTTCGCTCCAAAAAGAAAGGAATCACAAACTGAACGGCATTAATAATTTATCATTCACCATTCATAATTAGAAAACTATCCAACACTCCCTTCCAACGTGATACTCAACAACTTCTTCGCCTCCACTGCAAATTCCATTGGCAACTTTTCCATGACTTCCTTCACAAAGCCATTGATAATCAAACTGGTGGCAACTTCTAAATCTATCCCTCTTTGCTGACAGTAAAACAACATGTCCTCTCCTATCTTGGAAGTCGTCGCCTCATGTTCAATCTGTGCACTTGGATTGGATGCTTCAATGTAGGGGAAAGTGTGCGCCCCACATTTATCACCAATCAAAAGTGAATCACATTGAGAAAAGTTGTAGGCATTTTTGGCATTGCGACGAACTTGTACTAAGCCTCGATAAGAGTTGTGACTTTTACCAGCCGAAATCCCTTTGGAAACAATCCGACTCTTGGTATTCTTACCAATGTGAATCATCTTCGTTCCTGTATCTGCTTGTTGAAAATTGTTGGTGACAGCGACAGAATAAAACTCACCAATAGAGTTATCACCTTGTAAGATGACAGAAGGATATTTCCACGTAATCGCAGAACCCGTCTCTACTTGTGTCCAAGAGATTTTAGAGTTCGCACCTTTGCAAATACCTCGCTTCGTTACAAAGTTGAAAATCCCCCCTTTGCCCGTTTCAGGATCACCAGGATACCAGTTTTGAACGGTTGAGTATTTGACCTCTGCATCTTTCGCTGCCACGATTTCTACGACTGCTGCATGCAACTGGTTTTCATCTCGAATGGGAGCCGTACAACCTTCTAAGTAACTCACATAAGAACCTTCTTCTGCGACAATCAATGTACGTTCAAATTGTCCTGTGTTGGCTGCGTTGATCCTAAAGTAAGTAGAAAGCTCCATTGGACAACGAACCCCTTTTGGAATATAGCAAAACGAGCCGTCTGTAAATACTGCCGAATTGAGCGCAGCATAGTAGTTGTCTCGATAAGGAACGACAGAACCCATATACTTTTTCACCAATTCAGGATGGTCTTGAACGGCTTCGCTAAAGGAACAAAAGATGATACCCAGCTCTGCTAGTTTTTCTGTAAAAGTTGTTTGAACCGATACACTATCGACTACAATATCTATAGCGACATTGGCTAGACGTTTTTGTTCTTCGATTGAAATACCCAAACGATCATACATGCTTTTGAGTTCAGGATCCAATTCATCCAAACTATCCAACTGCTTTTTGGGTTGAGGAGCCGAATAGTAAATGATGTCCTGTAAATTTGGCTCTTTGTATTGTACATTGGGCCATTTGGGTTCTTTGAGTGTGATAAAGTAACGATAGGCTTCTAATCGCCAATCCAATAACCACTGTGGTTCATTTTTTTTCTTAGAGATAAAGCGAATAATGTCCTCATTCAATCCTTTGGGCGCACTATCGGCTTCTATGTCTGTCACAAATCCCCACTTATACTCACTCTGGGTTACTTCATCAATGGTTTGTTGAAAATCACTCATATTTATTTAGTTATTTTTTATTTTTTCGCTTTATTTATAAGTCAATTGAACCAATAATTCTTGCAAGTTTTCTACTTCACTTTTTCCATTCATTTCACTATATCTCATCATATCAAAATCTCCTGGATTAAAAACTCGTCTCAATTGGCCTTTTTCATTTACAAAAGTTTGGACATTGACTTTAAAAGGGTCTGGCTTGGGATATTTTTTGACTTTGGTGACATATCTGAAACCCTTTATAGGTTGATCCAAGAAAAAAGTATGTCCTTTTTGTCTATCCTCAATTAAGACTGCCTCATTTCTATCTCCCAAATCAAAGGTTTTGTTATCCAAAGAGGCTTTAATTGTTTGTTGTAATGCCTTATCAAAATTTTCTAATTGTATCAAATATTGATTGCCTTGAGATTGTAAATACTTACCTTGTTTAGAGGTACTAGTATCTGTACAAGAGATTCCGCAAACTATTATTAAAATACCAAGAATATTTTTTAAAATTGCCATGTGAACAGCAAAATTACAATATTGTTTGATGAATTTATACTTTTTTGTACAGATTCAACAGCAAAATTACAATATTGTTTGATGAATTTA
>JAHDBB010000129.1:2396-3543 GCA_020630635.1 Chitinophagales bacterium | reverse complement strand
TATACTTTTTTGTACAGATTCAACAGCAAAATTACAATATTGTTTGATGAATTTATACTTTTTTGTACAAATTAATGAGAAAAGCATCCAAATTTCTTCAAATCCACTAGTAAATTAGCCAAATAGAACAATAGATGGAAGCCTCAATTATCACTTATCGTCTGTTACCAAAAACATTAACAAAACTTATATATGGTAGTTTTCTAAGGATTTTTTAAACGATTTTTCAAATATTTCATCAAATTTGCACGCTAAATAATAATAGTATATGAACAATTTATCGAAATATTTCTTTTTAGCTTGTCTTTTATTGGGTTCTCTATCTGTTGTAGCTCAAAATAGTGCAGAACAAGCCAAGTCTTTGTTGGATAAAGTCAGCAGCTTTTATAAGGCTCAATCTTCTATTGACACCGAGTTTAGTTTAAATATTATCAATGAAGAGGCTGATATCAATGAAGTTCAAAAAGGATCGCTTCAAGTAAAAGGGGAAAAATATAAGGTCACAACCGATGAACTTATTCGGGTTTCTGACGGTTACTCTATCTGGACACACTTTATTGAAGATGAAGAAGTACAGATCACAGAGTTTGACCCTGAAGAAAGTGAGTTGAGTCCTGCCAAGATTTTCACCATTTACGAAGAAGGTTTTAGACAAGAATATATTGGACAAACAGAGATGGGCGGCAATTTATTTGAGGAAATCGCTTTATATCCCAATGATCCTGACAATCCATACGAAAAAATCAACTTGTTTATCAATCCTCAAACCAACTTGATTACCAAAGCCAATGTATATAGTAAAAACGGTTCTTTGATTGTCTATAAAATATACAATACCAGTTTTTCTAAAGACTTGGAAGACAAGGTTTTCAATTATGATGTTTCCAAATTGGGCGACGACATCGAAATCATAGACCTTAGATAAGCCACAATCAAATCATAATATAATCTCAATTTCCATATATCCCCAAAAAAGCCGATACAATTCAATTTGTGTCGGCTTTTTGTTTTTTGTACATTAGATGTTTTTAAGGAGAGAACAGATACTGCTTCGTCGTGACGGGTCTCCCCGCTATCCGTTCTCATTCGTGTTGCCAACGTTTTTTTAAGCCAACGCTTCACACGAATACCACTTCTATCGGGTCTA
>JAHDBB010000129.1:0-2296 GCA_020630635.1 Chitinophagales bacterium | reverse complement strand
TTAGATTGGTTAGGATTTGGTAAATCAGATAAACCAGAAGATTATACCTACACTTTTACCCAGCAAAAGGAAATCTTGGACATTCTCATCAATCATCTCTTAGCATCTCAAGAAGAAATCAATATGGTCGCTCATGATATTGGAGGACCACCCGCCATTCTTTGGTCTCACGAAAACCCAAAAAAAGTCAAACGCCTTATTCTCTTAAATACAGTCTTATTTCCATTTAAAACCCCACTTGATGCCTCCAGTCACCTTTTTTTCAATATTCCTCTACTCAACAATGTAATTATGAGTGATTTTGGTCTCAAAATTTTGATGAATACCCTTACACAGAGTCGCAATAAAATCGTCAAAGCTCCCATTCAAGACATTATCAATTGGCACGAGAATCTAACTAAAAAGGTCAAACTCAAAACCATTTTTGATCCACTCACCGATAGAAAAAACAATGAAGTCCCTTTATTAGCGAACCAATTTAAAAAATTAGCTATCCAGAAGTTTTTAATCGTTGCCCAAAATGATCCGCTTTGTTATCAACATATTAAAAAGCTCCAAGAACAAAATCCATCTGTTCCTTCCTTTACCTTAGACAACTGTGGACATTACATTCCCATCGACCAACCCAATCAATTAAATGAAATACTTTTGAAAATATTAGCAATATAATATCTGTAAGGCGACCTATATAGGCTATTTTCGCCCAAATCATCTCATTTATCACCTCATTCCAGCCTTTTATCCTCAAAATAACATTGCCTAGTTAGGAATTAATAAACTAATGCCTATTTTTGCCAAAATTTTCAACTATGAGTTATGACATTATCGTAATTGGCAGTGGTCCTGGTGGCTATGTTGCCGCTATTCGTGCTGCTCAATTAGGTATGAAAGTGGCTATTGTGGAAAAAGAGTCACTTGGCGGAATCTGCTTGAACTGGGGCTGTATTCCGACCAAAGCCCTTCTAAAAAGCGCACAAGTATTTGAATATATCAAACATGCAGAGGATTTTGGTATTAAAACAAGCGCACCTAAAGCTGATTTTACCAAAGTAGTTGCTAGAAGTAGAGCTACGGCTGATAAAATGAGCAAAGGTGTCAACTTTTTAATGCGAAAAAATAAGATAGAAGTATTAAAAGGACACGGTAGTTTAGTAACTTCTTCAAAAGTTGCCGTCAAAGGAGAAGACGGTGCGACCAAGCATTATAATGCCAAGCACATTATACTCGCAACAGGTGGACGTTCTCGTGTTCTCAAAGGATTGGAACAAGATGGCAAATATGTAATCGGATACCGAGAAGCTATGGTGTTGAAAAAGCAACCCAAAAAGATGGTGGTAGTCGGTGCTGGAGCAATTGGTGTGGAATTTGCTTATTTCTATAATGCTATGGGAACAGAGGTAACACTCATAGAATATGCACCCCGTATCTTACCTAATGAGGATAAGGATGTTTCTAAGGAGTTAACAAAAATCTATAAAAAAGCAGGCATGACTATTATGACAGGTTCGGCTGTTCAATCAGTCACAACCAATAGTAGAGGCTGCAAGGTTTTGGTCAAAACTCCTAAAGGAGAAGAAACTATTTCCTGTAATGTGGTACTTTCTGCGGTTGGTGTGGCTACGAACTTGGAAAATATAGGCTTAGAACCATTGGGTATTAAAACAGAGAAAGGACGAGTCGTAGTAGATGAGTTTTACCGTACCAATGTCAAAGGAGTTTATGCTATCGGAGATATTACACCTGGTCCTGCCTTAGCACATGTCGCTTCTGCGGAAGGAATCATCTGTGTAGAAAAAATCGCTGGCATGGATGTAGAAGGTTTGGACTATCAGAATATACCAGGTTGTACATATTGTCAACCTGAAGTGGCTTCTGTTGGCTATACAGAAGAACAAGCCAAAGAGGAAGGATATGACATCAAAGTCGGTAAGTTTCCTTTTTCAGCCTCTGGTAAAGCGAGTGCCGCTGGACACAATGAAGGTTTTGTCAAACTTATTTTCGATGCCAAATATGGGGAGTTCTTAGGCGCACACATGATTGGTTCTAATGTAACCGAAATGATTGCAGAAGTGGTGGTTGCTCGAAAACTGGAAACGACTGGACACGAGATTATCAAGGCAGTACATCCACATCCTACGATGTCAGAAGCGGTTATGGAAGCAGCCGCAGCAGCATATGGAGAGGTAATTCATCTGTAGATAGTCGATAGTCGCATACGAGTTTTTAAGACAAGACGTTTTAACTCAATTCTTTAGGATTGAGAGACACGAGACTGTTACTACTGGTACTAAGAAGT
>JAHDBB010000726.1 GCA_020630635.1 Chitinophagales bacterium | reverse complement strand
GCGAAAGGTTTATTGCTTCGTCGTGATAGAAAGTCCCGCTATCCGTTATTATGAAGGCCGCCAACGTTTTTGGTAGCCAACGCTATTGCATTCATACCACTACTATCGGGGCTATTTTGAAAGGTCTCAACCTTTATCTTGTATTCTTCATCCTAAAGAATGAAGCAAAACTTATTGGTCTTTGATTGAAATTTTTTGCTTATCTTTTGTGGTAGAAACAACTCGCAATATCGACTATCGACCCCAAAATCAATCCGCATCAGGAGCCAATTCTACCACTAATCCATCCAATTCATCCGTTAATTTCAGTTGACAACCCAAGCGACTGGTATCATCATCTACAAAAAAGGCTTGATCTAAAATCGCTTCTTCATCCTCTGACATTTCAGGGAGGTCATGGTCGCTTTTGACATAGACATGGCAAGTCGAACAAAGTGCCATCCCACCGCAAGTTCCCAAAACAGGCAATTCACTCGCCTTACAAAGTTCCATAAGATTCAGCCCCATATCCGTAGGAGCTTCTAAGTTGTGTTCCTTTCCCTCTCTATCAAACACCGTTATTTTTATATCAGCCATTAATTATTTTTAAGTTTGAATTAACCCTCAAAACCCTGAACTCCATTGACAGTCGTATATTTGAAGCTCAATTTTTTGTCAGGATAAATATATTTGAAGGCAGATTGTACCATTAATGTACCTTCATGAAAACCACATAAGATCAATTTTAGTTTCCCTTCATAAGTGTTGATGTCGCCTACTGCATAAATACCTGGAACATTGGTACTGTAATCTAAGGTATTGACTTCGATGGCGTTTTTATTGATGTTTAAGCCCCATTCGGCGATGGGTCCCAACTTGGGCGATAAACCAAATAATGGAACAAAATGATCCGTCTCTTTTATGATTTCTCCTTCCGTCTTATGTTTAATCACCACACTCTCTAATTTTTCATTTCCATTGAGTCCAACGACTTGGGAATCGGTCATGAGTTGTACTCTTCCTGCTTCTACAAGTTCCATTACCTTCTCCACAGAATCCAATGCGCCTCTAAAACTGGTACGACGGTGAACCAAACAAAGTTCTGCTGCAATGTCGGCAAGATAAATGGTCCAATCCAATGCAGAATCCCCACCACCAGCAATGACGACTCTTTTATCTTTGTAAAAGTTGGGTTCTCGGATGATGTATTCGATGCCTTTGTCTTCAAAATCAGCGATATTACCAATGGGGGGTTTGCGAGGTTCAAAGCAGCCTAATCCACCTGCTATGCAAATAACGGGTGCCTTGATTTGGGTATCTCGACTGGTCGTTAATAGAAATTGTCCGTCTTCGGTTTTTTCTAAGACTTCGGCTCGTTCTCCTAAGGTAAAGCCTGGTTTGAATGGGGCGATTTGGTCCATTAGGTTATCGACTAATTCCCCTGCTAAGATGGAGGGATAACCTGGTATGTCGTAGATGGGTTTTTTGGGGTAAATCTCGGCACATTGTCCGCCTGGTATGGGTAGGGCATCTACTAGGTGGCAATGTAGTTTGAGTAAGCCTGCTTCAAAGACCGTGAAAAGTCCGCAAGGTCCTGCGCCTATGATTAGTATATCGGTTATTATCATCTTTTTGATTTTGAGGCTGCAAAATTACGGAAGATGTTAGTAAGATTCAAATTTTTGGGAAATGAGGGGGATTTGTTGGTATTAGTGGCTGGTGGTGAGTGACCTGGTGTGTGTGGTTTTTATGTGATTTTTGCCACGAATACACGAATGTGGTTTTTGGTGGAGTGTGGAAATTTGACAGCCTCTCTGTGGTGTTTACATGAAAGTTGTCAAATTGCTGTTCGTATTTGTTGCAGTTTGTGAGAAGTTGTGTCCAGGCAGAATAGACCCGATGGTAGTGGTATTCGTGTGGAAGCGTTGGCTGCCTAAAACTGGGCTACACGAATGAGAACGGACAGCGGGGAGACCTGTGACGATGAAAGAGTAATA
>JAHDBB010000128.1 GCA_020630635.1 Chitinophagales bacterium | reverse complement strand
TCCCCATCTCTGGGTCATAATACCTAAATCGGTTATAATACAAACCCGTTTCTTCATCCTCATACTGACCTTGATAACGGAAAGGACAATCGGTGCGTTTACCCTCTAAGTTACGGATTTCACCATAAATATTCAAATCGGCTGACCAAACTTTTTCAGCTTGTCCGTTAAACATTGCAATGGGCGTTCCTAAATGGTCATTGATGAGACTAAAACTTTCATCTCCTTGCAATTTGGCAATGGGAACAAAACTTTCTGGCTCAAAAATCCAAGTAATCAAATTGTCGGGAATTTCAGCTTCAACAGGGGGCGCATTGGCTGGCTCTGATTTGATTTTGATTTGCTTCCGCTTTATCTGAATGTTGGGATTACTAGTCGTAATCTTTATTTTCTTAGGGACGTGTTTTTGTGCTTTGACCGTCCACTCATGCAAAGGCACATTTCCGTCCCAAACCCAATAAGTTGTACGCCCTTGATAGGTTTTAGAAATCCGTCTGCCCAAAGCATCATATCGAAAAATGACCTCATTGCCATCGGGACGTAAAACTCGAATCAAGCGACCATCTGCATTCCATTCATACTGCCAAATCTTTTTGGAAGCCTCAATTTTTCGCATTAAATTTCCATCCGCATCATACTCATATTGGGTTTCATTCGCTTCTAATAATTGTCCTGCTTTTCCGTACTTTCGGTCTGAACGATTTTGAGTTCTAAATAGGTTGCCAATGGCATCGGGTAATTTGAAAAGTCGGGTTCCATCTCCATATTGGGCAGAGGCTAAGTTGCCAAATATATCGTACTCAAAACTGGTAATTCCTTTTTCAGAATCAATGATGGAGTTGAGTCTATCATTTACACCCCATTCATATTGTCGGGAGATGTGGCGTTCTTTTTTGGTAAAAACTTCTTGTTGGATTGGTCTGCCTAATTTATCTCGTTTCCATCGGCTTTTTAATCCACCTGGTAAGTCTCGTTCTAGTTCTACCCCTAAGTTATCTCGTTGATAAGCGACATTCCAATTAGAATCATTTTGAGTGGCTTCTATGTTTTCGACATCACCGAATTGATTGCGTTTAACATCAATATTGGCTCCTAAAGAGGATTGGATTTTTAGGCGATTGCCTAATTCATCGTACTTAAATTCTATGTGATATTTACCTTGTTTTTCTTTGGTGATAAAGCCTAAAATGTCTCTTTCAAACTCGACTCGAATATGATCGTTGGTCGCTTCTAATAACTCGCCATCTTCTCGATAACGATAGAAGGATTTGGAACCATCATTGTGTTCGATATGCGCCAATCGTCCAATAGCATCGTAAGCGTAATTAGTGATTTGATTATTGGCTTTTTTGACTTCGATGATGCGTCCTAGTGCATCTCGTTTGTACAAATGTTTTCGATTATCAAAACCCGATTCAATGATTGTATTTCCTAACTCATCTAACTCAAATTTATAAATGCTAGCATGTTCATTTTTGATGGCTGTTAGTTGTTCTTCTGTGTCGTATTCAAAGGTGACATTTATACCTCCTTCACTTCGTTTTTTCAAGCGATTCATTCCTGTATATTCAAAGCGAATATTTCTTTGTCGGTCTCTAAAGTGGGTGACATTTCCTTCTCCGTCGTATTGAAATTCTTGCTTATTTCCGTCTGGGTCGTTGATGCTTTGTATCTGTCCTAAAAGGTCAAAATTGCGCTTTTGGGAATTGCCTCTGGCATCAATGGCTTCGGTACAACGTCCTAGTAAATCGTAATTCCATTTGCGGCTCGTTCCATCCGCTGTGTCTAAACGAATAATATTATAAGCATCATCGTAAATGACGGTTGTTTCATTTCCTTTGGCATCAATGATTTTGTGTAAAAAGCTGTCTTTGTACTTAAAGGAAGTCTTGTTGCCTAATGGATTGGTCCGTTCTAAAAGATTGCCTTTTTCATCGTACAACCACGTCCACTGTGCGCCAATCTCATTGGTAAAACTGGTGATTAAATCATTCTCATATTGTATTTGTAGGCTGCTTCCGTCCGATTTAATAACACCAATTTGATTGCCTTTTTCATCATAGGAATAGTGCGTTTGTTGACCTAATTCGTCGGTTTCGATCAATACTTCGTTGTTTAATCCATACTCGGTTGTTGAGGTATTTCCTTTGGCATCAATGACCTTTGTAACCAGACCTTGTTCGTTGTAAAAATGACGGCTTTTGTGTCCCAAAGAGTTTTCAACGATGGTCATTTTCAACGCTTCATTATAGGTCAGCTTGTGATTATAAATACCATTGTCGCCCCACGTCCTTAAACACTTTGCATTTATTCCTTCCTTGTCATATTTAAAATAAAAACTCAATCCATTTCGATTGGTTTCTTGTATCAAATGATGATCGTCATATCGGTAATAAAAAGAATGATTCAATGCGTCTGTTGCTTGAATCATATTACCTGTTTCATCATACCGATAGCTAAAAAGTTTAAACGTTTTTTCGGGATGATTGGGATATGGTGCTTGAATACTGACGATTCGTCCGCCTATATCATGGGCAAATTTCAAAGAACGTCCAGCACTGTCTATGACTTCTTTTAACCAGCCTTGTTGATTGTATTGAAATCTAATAGCATTGCCATTATCATTTTCAATAGAAGATAAAAGTTGTATATTATCTTTGGAATTGGCTCGTTTAAAATAATAAGAAAGTCTTTGATTATTTTTTAGATAATAGCCTTTTTCATTTCTAAAAAGGGTCAGTTTTTCGCTTTGATGAAATGACTCCTCTCCTACTTCTAACAAAGGAAAAGCGACACTTCGACCATCCGCTAAACGCACTGCTATGGCTTTTTCAAATTCATCTACGACCAAAGCGAGATCATAAGGATGATGCCAGCCATGTCCCAAGGCACCTTTATAGTCAGATGTTGAATACCAAACTCTTTCCCACTCAAAAGGAATAGGTCCAGATAATTGAAAGTCTATATTTTCAGTAAATACTTTGCCTGTGGCTATATCTACAGGGTGTCCTGTTACCGAACAAATCGCTCGATGTACTTTGTTTTGAACATTAGGTGGCACACCCATTTTTTTCATCGCCTTAGAAGCCGCATCTTGAATTTTATCTGATGTTTTTTTGATAAATTTCTGGACTCTTTTGAGTTTTTTCAACTGTCCTAAAGCAGCCATTCCAGCCTTCATTCCCATTGCCATAAGTGAAATAGTGGGTGGTCCTCCTACCAAAACGGGCAGTCCCATCGGTATGGGTAATACAACCGATGTAGGCAAAACCATACTTTTTGTTTTGCTTTTCTTTTTGGCTCTTGGTGGTGGTGGCATTCCCACATCATGACAACTTAATACAGGCAACGCCATATAAGTAAATGCATCTCCATCAATGGCAACGGTTGCACTGCCCATAAACATTTCGCATTCATTGGCAGGAGGTTTTACAAATACACCACCAATGGGAATATGAGGTGGTATCGCCTTTCCTGCCGTTCCTGCTTGCGCTCTTGGAATACCATTTACATTTACGGTAGAACCTAAGATGGGAACATAATCCATAGGGTCTATCACCATTCCGATAAATGGATGTGGAATGGGGACAGGCGGCACAGGTCCAGGTGGTTGTACGATGTGTATATCCACTCCCATCACAGGATCAAAATGTTTGGCGGCGGGCATCATGGCTTTAAGTCATTTGTCTTTTAAGTTTAAAAATAGGAAACAATATTTTTATAAGATTTTTATTTTCGATTTTATATCAATTGGTTCTTTTTTGGGAAGTTGTTGATCCCATTCTGGACCGACCAACTCAATCATTCTTTGCCAGATAACCAACTGTGCATTTTCTAATTTTAGGGGTCGAGTCAGTCGCAATAAGGCTTGACCGACAAAAGGTAATGTAGAATTTGGGCGCAATTCTTTGTCTAATTTCAAGCCGACATCTAAAGCTTTTTGATTGCACTCCCAAGCCTTTTCATATTGTTTAGAAGCCTCGTAACAATAGCCTGCCATCCGCCATGATTCAAGGGTAAAAAATGGGTCTTTTATTTTTTCTGTAACGGGAACGCTTTGCTCATAAACGAGAGCTGCTTCTCTGTATTCTTTCGCTGCAATGTGGGTTGATCCTTGTCCAAACATCGCATTGAGCATCATTTTACCACCTGCTGTTTCTCCTTTTAAATAGGCTTTTTCGGCTACTGTTTTGGCTTGCTTATAGGTTTGCAAAGCTCTTTTAAATTCTTTTTTCCCTAATAATGTTCCACCGACTGTTAGATGTACAACTACTTGCATTTGTACCCATTTATTGGCTTTTGCAATCGTCAAGGCTTGCTTGCTCAATTGGTTTAGTTCTTTTAAGTTTCCTTTGGTTGCGGCTTGGGTTAATGCAACATAGGCTTTGCGAAATTGAACACCTGGATCTTTGGGATTGCCTTTGGCTGCTAGTTGGCGAAGGGCGGCATCCATATTGAGTTGGGGCTTCAAAGTGATAAGTTCGACAGGATTGTTTTCAGCCAGTGTTTTGAATAAAGGAAATTTTTCGGTATCCATAATCATCAATCGGACTTGTTCTGGAATACCCCAATGTAAGGCTTCATTTAACCAGTTGGTCCATTCTTTGAAGTTGTCATTTTCTTGGGGGCTTAGATAAATGACTAGATGATTTTGGAGAGCCTTGATACTTTTGGCAAAGTTTTCTAAATTATGAAAAAACGGAAATGTACCTGGCATTTTTTTATAAGATGGTCGCCATAAAATTCCTGCTTCCTCAAAGTCTTTTTGACTCGTTTCGTATTGTTGAACGAGTTCATTTAACAACTTTTTTGTGTAGCTTTCTTTATCTATAAATGCAGATTCTAACTTGAGGAAAAAGTCGGGAGTTTTACCTGCTTCGGTGGTTTGTAGGTTGTAAAAGGTCTCGACCATTTGTACTTCGCCATCTTCGGCTAACCAACGGGCAATTCTTGCTTCTTTGACAGCAGAAAATTCTTTCCATTGACTGGTCATTTTGTCTATTCTTTGGGTGATGGCGTTGTACATATTTCGTTGTTTTTGGTGACAAGTGACTTTTTGTGACTGGTGACTTTAGTTTTTTGAGTGACAAGTAATAGTGACTGGTGGCTTTGCAATTCAGTTTGTGATGTAAGTGAAAAGAAAATCCTATTAATCACAAAATTAATCCTAAAAATCCTATTCCTTTTTTTGGCTAGGAGCGAAGGGTTGAGTGCTTCGTCGTTATGGAATGTCCCGCTATTCGTTCTCATCCCCTTTGTAGAGCAAATTCATGAATTTGCTCTACAAAGGGGATACCACTACTATCGGGGCTATTTTGTAGGGTTTGGACTTCTTAGTGCCAGATGCAGCATCTTAAAGAATGCTGTAAAATATCTTTGTGGTTCGTGTAAATTTGACAACTTTGTTTCTTTTCGTGCTTGAAAGTTGTCAAATTGTGGTTCGTTTTGTGTTCATCCTTTCAGTTTGTAAAACCTGCTGTCCTTTCAAAAATAGACCCGATAGTAGTGGTATTCGTGGGAAGCGTTGGCTTCATAAAACTTGGCGACACGAATGAGAACGGATAGCGGGGAGACCCGTTGCGATGAAAGAGTAATAACCGTTCTCTTCTCTAAAAAGAAAAACAAAAAATGAACTGCATTTATCATTTATCACTCACCATTCATCATTAAAACTATGTCGCTCTTTTTTTGATTTTGATTTGGGGAATTGGGCGGTCTTGGAGTGGTTCGGATACTGTGCGTTTAGCCACAACAACGGACTTGGCTATAAACTTCATTCGGGTGACGCTTTCATTGCCCAACTTGATAATATCACCATCTCGTAAAGGCGTTTTTTGATGCAAGGGAAGGTTTCGACCATTGAGTAAAACTTCGGCTAAAGGTTCGATGTAAACGACATTATTGTCAAAATTGAGTCGGGCATGTTGTCCTTTTACTACAGGATCATTCCACTTGATAAAGACATAACAAGCCGAATCGGAACCAATGAAAATATCCATGTCTGCTTTGAGCCATTTACTAATGGGGTTGATACGACGATACTTTTCGGGTGACAAATATTCTAACTCAAAGTCCTCTAAACGCTTTAGAATCGCAACAATGATTACTCCTAAAACGCCTCCGTATAAAATGAAACTCAACATTTTTAAGCCTTCAAAATCGGGGTAAATTTTGGAGATAAAAAAGTAGAGTGTAAACGCAATTGTACCAGCGACCAAGCCTCCTAAAACTCCTCGCTTGGCTTCAACATTGGAATAAATGCTCAATACTAATCCAAGACAAATTCCAAATAAAATCCAAGAAAACAAACCGCCTAAATACAGAGGAAGTTGGAATATTTGAGCAACAAAAAATCCAATAAAAAACACGATAACGGCAACTATAGAACCTATAAATGTACGCAGCAAAATACTTCCCCAAGACAACTTGCTACTTTGCCCTCTTTCTTCTACCCAAGCCAATGCAAAACAAAGTCCTATGCCCATTGCCCAGCCCATCACTAATTGTTCCACTAAGGAATTAGCGAGTAAATGCACGCTATCTACATTTTCTATCTTACTCCACAATCCCGACAATAAAGAACTGTTAGCCAGATAGTTAGAAAACTTATCTAACAGACTCCAATCACCATTATTGAGCAAGGCTTGTAGGCTCCAAGCAATCCATCCACCCAATGTTCCAAACCATAGCCAATTGAGATGTTTGTTAATCCCTTCTTGTGAAAAAAACTTGCTTGCCCCTAAATTCACCACGCCTTCTGCACATTGATCGGGATAATAAACGCACTGATTTTTATTGTATTCCCAACTGGATAAAGCCATCATGTGCTGGCATTTAACGACTACTTTTTCATCGTCTTCAAAAGGCTCTCCTGTTAAGGGATCTCGTTTGATTCTACCTTCTGGTTTGACCTCGAAATAAGGTCTAATATATTTACGACGAAAGGCAACTTTTTTGAAAAATGGAATCAATAGACTCATTAATGCTAACAACACTGTGATGATCAACGCTCCAATGATAAAGCGATTCATATAAAAATTAAAATCGAGTGTTTGTTTACGTAAATCAATTGGAAAATCAGGTGTTCCAAAACCATAAATCTTACTAGTTGTAATGCTTTCATCTTGTTTGGAACGAACAATTAAATTTCTTTTTTCTCCTTTATAAATTGGATTGACTGGATTGGTTTGAATCAAATAACTGACTAAAAAATCGCTCAAGGTGTTGTCAATCACATCGTATAAGTTGCTGGCTGATGCCTGAGAACTGGTAAGTCGATCTAAAGTACTTGGCGAAACTTCGGTTAAACTGGTGAGGTAGTTTTTGTCTACATTATTGCTTAGGGTGACAGGGAATAAATGAAAGTCTGTATTGCAGGTACGAATGATGTCTTTTAAATCATCTCTGACCTTATAAGCGATTTGAGATTTTTCTGGATTCACACTTATATCATCAAAATTGCCTCCTTTGTCTGCAAATAAATAAGCAACAACTTTGGTATTTAATTTTGCATCAATCAAAGCCTTCGTCATTTGACTTACCAATTGAAATTCAACCAATTGAACATGCGATTCTGGTAATTGATAGTTTTTTACGATTTGTTCAATTGCTAGTTTAATTTCTTTTTCGTGATAGGTAATGTCGCTTTTTCCATCTATCAAAAAAAGAATTTGTTGTTTACCATAGTTTTTGGAAACATTGGTAATGTCTAATGTATCTACCTTGCCATTTTGCTCCTCTAAAATTTCGATATTCGCTCCATCTATTTGAAGGTTTTGACCTTGTTTATTAGCGGCTATAACCACATCAATAGTTTTACTTTCAAGGTTGGGTTGTATATCTTGAATGATAAAAGTTGCATCATTTGCACCTAAAAAGGCACTCCACAACCCTAAAAAAATGATAGAGCAATATTTAAAGTAAGTAGTCATTTTTAGTATTTATACGACAAAATCTTTCCAAGCAATCCAGTGTGCAACATCTCGTTTTGTTTCCAAAATTCCATTGGTATCTCGACTGACAAATATACTATCCCACCGTTCAGACAAAGAGTCTAAAACTATAGCCATTTGATAGTTTTGTTGAAAAAAATGCTCATGTAATTCAATGTCTTTTTGTGATAAAAATGGGGTTAAATTGGGATGGGTATGAAACCAGGCAATCAGCGTCATTTCCTTAATTTGCTCTTTGATTTTTTCTAAATCTACAAGCGTTTGTATCCCAAATTCTAAACGATGCGGGCTTTGAAAATCGACCTGTTTGGAAGGCACAAAAACCTCTAAACTCACATCATATTTTTCGGATTCCTTTTTTACATATCGTCCCAACAAAAAACCTCCTGTCTCACTTACAGGATCTTCGTTTAAACTTTGATTGACCCATTCATTGATTGCCAAAAGACATCGTTTGACAACAAAAACATTTTCAATTGCCGAATTTTGATAGATTTCTCTCAAATCGACGACTTGGTATAACTCATTGTTTAGCAGACTTTTGAAGTCGGCTGTCACGCCTTTTTTTCGTACTTTTCTAGATTTTATTCTAATCATCTTTTACTAGTCCATTTATAGATTTCTACCCAGTTGAGCCATTTAGCATTTTCTTTAACATCGTCTTTATTATTCATTTTTCCACTTTGATTGCGAGAGAAAAAAGTAGTATCCATGTTGTCGGTCAAAGGATCTATTTCCATCGCCAATTGATATTTTTCTCTAAAAAATCCGTTTTGGATTCTCATATCAGGTTTGGATAAAAATAAGCCATGTCCTGGATGTGTATGAAACCATCCAATCACTTCTAAATCTTCATTTTCTTCTTGAACAGCCGCCAATTCTGCCCAAGCCTTAGAGCCAAATTCTATCTTATAAACGCCTTGTTCATCTGGTGTAATGGGAACAAATTTTTCAAGTGCCACTTGATATTGTTGTTTTTGATTTTGATAATCATAATTGCCTAATAAAAAGCCTCCGATCTCTGGTGTATCCACCTCTTCCATCATGGTTTTTTTATTTTGTTCTTTCACAAAAGTATCTAAAGCTCGAATGCAGTTTTTGTGTAAGAATAAATCTTTGACGGCGGTATCTCTCCAAATTTTATCTAATTCTACTTTAAAGTATTTTTCTTTGTTGATATTTAAGACATTTCCATTGGCTCCATTTAATTTAGGAATCGCATGATTTTTTATATAATCGTCTTCCTTCTTTTTAATGATAACGGACTTTTGTTTTTTCTCTCTTTCCTTTAATTTACTTTCAATTTCTTTGGCTTCTTTCGCTCGTCTTTGTTCCTGTTTTTTTCGATTCATTAATAAAAATACAATTCCTAAAAATCCTAAACTTGCTGTGAGAATAGGAATCAAAGGACTCCGAGAAGAACGTTGAATTTCGATATTGGGGAAGGTAATTGATTCTGCTTTTCTTTCATCAGTAAAATAAACCGTATAGTTTCCTTCTAAACCTTCTTGACTCAATTTATCTTTTGTAATTTCTAAATATTGACTATCTCCACCTGGCTTGCCCAATAAAAAAGCATGTTTAAATTGTTCACCATCTTTTTTAAGTTGTATATAATACGGAGCTTGCCCACCAGCAATATTATAAAACATCAAGGTACTTTCATCCGATTTTAATTCTGCTTTTAAAGCCTGTATGGTATTATCTAATGTAAACTCTACTTGCTTACCTAAAGCATCTTGTAGTGCTATCTCAACCTTTTGATTTTCAGCCAATCCAATATTCAATTGATTATTTTGAATAGACAAATTGTTGATGGCTTTAGGATTAGAAAACTCAATATTTTCTTGTAAAATAGGGGGTTCAGCATATTCTAAAGTGACCAAAAAATTATTGCCATTTCGTTTGATTTCGACATCAATATTAGCCATTTTTTGGCTGGCTTGATTTTCGTATTTAGCGGTGTACCCTCCTTTTCCTTCATATTTTTCTTTATATTTTTCGCTATCATCCAAGTAGGTTTCATAAGCACTTTTGTTTTTTGCCTTTTGTGCTTTTTCCCATAGTTTATCATCAATTTTAGACTTGGCTTCATTTCTAAATGCACCACTTGGCGCATCTTTATCTAAATAGTGAAAATAACTTCGGAGGGTATTTACTCTCCTTGCCTGTTGCCATTTTAATGTATCAATTTTATTTTGTGCTTGTTGTCTTTTGATAGATTTGGCTCTATGAGCATACTTATTAAATTCCTTGACAGTGTTTTGTTCTAAAGCATATTTCCAATGCTCGGCATCGGTCATATTTTTGGTATTTTTTTTATTTTCTTTCTTTTTGGGTTCTTCTTGCATTTGGGCTTCTTCGATAGGTTCCTCCACTACTGATATGGCGGCTTCTACTTCTTCATTTTCTTCTATTTCCTCCAAATAGACTTCTTCTTTGTCTAAAAGAATACTATAATATAAGGTAGAAATGATACTAGAGTTGGTCTTTTCATTTCTAGCATTTTGTGTTTCCCCCTTATTGTTTTCTACTTTAAATAGAAAGTTGATTTTATCTTTTGCGGAACCATTTACTTGAAATTTCACAGCTTTATTGTTAAAACCTTCCTCTAGTACAAGGTCTTCTTGTCTTCCCATCAATTTTAGACCATTGAGTCGAGGGTCTTGAAAATTCTTTACCTCAACGATTAGCTTATTTTTGTGATGTTTCTTTTTTTCCCATTCTAGCACTCGAAATTTAATATGCACTTCTCCTTGTCCTGTGTCTGAAAAATCTAATTCTAGTTCTTTTTGACTTAAATTCAAGATTTTTCTTTTTCCTTTTTGTATGGTCTCTATACTAACTTCAATACTCCCAATAAATATTTCGTCATTTACTTTATAATCAAAATATATCGGAGTATAGTCGCTCTCTCCAAAAACTGGACAAAAGACTATAAATGCAAGTATAAATACACAATATTTTAATTTGGAATACATCTAACGGTTTTTATAGATAAGCCAACCAATTAAAAATACTAAAGGGAAACTCAAAAATGCCCAAAGTGGTAAAGGAGTCTTTGCTTTTTGAATATTTTTGTATTTTCCAGTATTACTAGCAATGATGGTTTTTCGATTATCTTTCACCTCAATTTCATACTCACCAATCAAACCATCTTTGACCAATTGACTAAAAGAAAAAGTAATCTTACTACTATCATTTACTGGATAGGAATGTACCAATCCATCTTTTTTAAAATCTACAAAATAAGGAGTTTGACCTCCTGATATTTTTACGACAACTTGCTCTTCTAAATAATCAAATTGAGCTTTTAATTCGGGAATACCTCCATCAACAAAAATCTCTTTGATTTTTCCTCTTGCATCTTCAATACGAATCAAATGTTGCTTTTGGTCTTTGACTTTTACTAAAATTTTATTTTTATCTTCTTGTATCAAGATCTGTAAATTCTGCTCGTTCCCCTGTACTACTTCATAACTAATGGGCGACCTTGCATAAAATAGTTCAATGTCAAAAGTGTTCTCATGTTGGGTAACACTTGCATCTATCGGCTGTAATTCTAAAACTCTTTGACGGGCAGTAGAAGCATTTTCTCCATCAGGAAAAAGGTCTAAAAATTCTAGGTAAACAGGTAAGCTATCTTTTTCTAAAGTATGATTCCATATTGAGTCTTCAGGTGAAACAACTTCTTCTTCAACATTTTCCTCGTCTGCAATAATATCAGTTGAAACGACAGTATTATCTGATTTTGAACCTGTTACAACCACATAGCTTTCAATATTCCTTTCACTTTCTCCATAAGCATTGGAAACTCTCAAACCTACTAAATATGTTCCTGCATTTCGATAAGTAACTGTTGGATTTTGTTTGGCAGATTGATTGGGGAAGCCTCCTTCAAAAGTCCAAATCCACTTAGTTGGATTGTTGCTTGATTCATCGTAAAAATGAATAACACTTCCTTCTGTTACATTGACGGTGCTAGAAACAAATTTTACTTGGGGTTTCAACTTTAGCTTTTCTTCGGCAGAAGGTCCTAAACCTGTAAATGTAAAGTTCTGTTGTTTAAGGGCTTTACTGCCCAGTTTTTCTCCTTCTTCACTAAAAACTTCTAAGGCTATATTCAAAGAACTTACATTGGTATTATCGACAACCTGATAAATAACAGATATGACATCAGATCCTTTTTGCAAATAGCGTTTAGGGCTAGTATTGATATAGCTCAACCCTTTGACTTTTGTAGGAGCAACCACTCGTAATTGATAGTCTCTCTGCTTGCGTTTATTCCATTCTAAATTCTTAAACTCTACTAGAATCTTAGCATCTTTGACCCCTGAAAAGTCCAGTTTAGGATGATAGGTTTCTATAACTTCTTCTTTTCCATCCTTCACTACTTTGATGGAATAAGTTACATCTCCTACAAATTTGGTATTCTTTTTTTTGTAATTAAATTTGATAGGAGTTTGTGAAAATCCATCTAGGGTTATCCCAAAAATCCATAGAATTAAGACGCATATTTTTATGGCAAAATGCATTCGATTTTTATTTTTTAGGAGCGAAAGAACTTTATAATGGTTAATTGTGAATGATGAATGATGAATGATGAATGATGAATGATGAATGATGAATGATGAATGATAA
>JAHDBB010000127.1:1396-12595 GCA_020630635.1 Chitinophagales bacterium | reverse complement strand
TCGATGGTTATTCAGTCCATAGTCGATAGTTTTTGGGTGATAGGTGACGGGTGACGGGTGACTTTTGGTATACTTTGTAAGAATAAAAATGAAGTCCTATTATAGGTGTACGTATTAGAAATTAATATTTTCAATTCTTTATCAACGATGCGGTTCATTCGTGAGAACAGATGCAATCTGTTCCTACAATATTCGTATATTAGTTTTAAAAGCGTATACCAATAGTTTCTAAAGTTATCCTAATCCTCTTCCTTTTTTTGATTAGGAGAGAAGGGTTATTACTCTTTCATCGTGACGGGTCTCCCCGCTATCCGTTCTTATTCGTGTTGCCAACGTTTTGCGAAGCCAACGCTTCTACACGAATACCACTACTATCGGGTCTAGATGGTTGCGTTTAGGTACTTCTTAGTGACTGGAAAAAGGGACGTAAGGGGATGATTTTTTTTATGGGGACGTAAGGGGACGATGTGACGTGAAGGGGCGTTTGCTTTTATTACATCGAATTATTTAGTCTTTGATAATATAGAAAACGTCCCATCGTCCCAAAATCACGAACTGAACCACAACGTCCCACCGTCCCAAAATCACGAACCGAACCACAACGTCCCACCGTCCCAAAACCACGAACTAAACAGTCAAAACATCCCATTGTCCTTTCAAAAATAGCCCCGATAGTAGTGGTATGAATGCAATGGGTTGGCTGCCTAAAACAAGGCTGCATTCATAAGAACGGATAGCGGGACTTTCTGTGACGACGAAGTACCTTGCAGTTCGCTCCTAATCAATATCAAAGAAAAGAACTACAAGTTACTTGTCGTGAGCTTTTGCTTAATGAGCAATCATCAATTCTTGAATGATGGGTGGATTGTTGCCATCTCCAATTTGTAGGTGATAAATCCCATTGCGGAAAGAGGCTACATCTATGCTAAATTGGCTTTCAAAGAAACTATCTTGATATAGAATTTGTCCTATTGTATTGCTGATTTGAACAAAAGTCTCTCCCTTAAAGAGATCGCCTGTATTCAATGTGACGGTTGTATGAGCAGGATTAGGTCCCATTTTTATAGGATTAATAGGGGGTATGTCCTCTGTATAAGAAGAGATGTCTTCAGGTACTTTTGGAAGATTGACTTCGACTACTTCTTGTTCGATGGCTAAGGTCGTAAAGTTTGAACCTAAATCGTCGATACCAGCGTTGTATGTGATGCTTGCACCTTCTGTAACGGCTATTTGCCAAAGGTCTTCTTGTTGGTCCGCAATGGCTAAATTGTCATCAATCACGACGTGTAATTTAGCGATAATATCATTGTTGTCACAACTCACATTTTGCTTGTCTAAACGCACGATGGCAAAGCCAATTTTATTGGTCGATTCTACGAAGAAAGTGTTGCCGTAAAGGTTATCAATATTGGAGTCACCTCCACCTAAGCAGCTATTGCTAAAGCCAATCATTTCGACACTTACAATTTCCTTAGAGGTATTTTCGACCAAGCTAGATAGCTCAATACTTCCTGCGATACCGTATAAAGATAAGTCGCTCAAATTGGTTCCATTTGCCCCTTTTATATGCAAATCAACGGTGATGACATTTACACTATTTTCATTATCAATTACTGCTTCTTCATTGTTGTTAGAATCATATACTGGTTCTATAACGAAAAGAGGATCGCCCACATCAAGGTTCTCAATTCCCATCACATCGCTTTCGCTTAATCCGTAGTTTTGTTGGATGACTGCTGCATCATTGAGGTCGCAAATACCATTGCCATCTGCATCGGTATGAACGCCATTGGCTCCATTCATTTGAACATGAGACCAACTTGATGCTTCTTGAAAACTCCACACAATAGAAGCATTGGGACGAGAAGGACCCATCCATTCGTAAGCAGCTCCCAAGAATAAAACATCGTATTGATTGACAACACTATCGTTGTTAATATCACCAGGTAGTACGATCTCATTGTTGCAAATATCGGATAAAACCACCTCGTAGGCTTTTGTATCGACTCCACCGCAATTGTCTATAACTGAAAGGGTGTAAATGCCAGATGTTTCGACGGTGATTTCAGGTGTTGTACCTACTAAGTCGCCATTCAAGTCCCAGAAATAATAAGCCATATTTTCTGTTCCAGCATTGAGTGTAGCACTAGATAATTGACAGAGTTCTAAGATTTCATTGTCTCCCAAGTTGGCTTGTTCTGATACTTCGACAGCAAAACTGTAACTGTTGCTGCAACCAAAAGCATCGTAAGCCACTAAAGTAACTTCTTGGGTTCCTGTATTCTCAAAAATGTAAGAGAGATTGGTTTGATCAGAAATAACAGCATCATTGATGAGCCATTCAAAGGCAACCGCATTTTGAGAGGTATTTTCAAATTCGAGAATGCTTCCTTGACAAGTCGTTTCTTCGACCTCAAATTCTGCGATAGCGATACCACCTTCAGAAAAGAGTTTCGTTAATCCACCTGTTGCCATCGCCCAAACATTGCCACTCTCATCTTCTACCATATCCGTAATTCGTCCAGCAATTCCAAAACCTGAATCAAGGGGAATGAATTGAGTCATATAACTAATCGGATTGTAACGAACCAATTTGCCTGTAAAAGTAGAGAACCATATACTTCCATCGCTGTGCGCTAAGATACTTTCGATTTCTTGATGTGGCATATAGTTACCGTTGTAAATCCAGTAGCTGTAAGAATGATTGAGTGTTCTTTCACTATCATATTCAAATAGTCCTCTTTCCTCATTTTTGATCCAAAGATGGTTGTTGGCATCGAAAGTAATCGTAGAAGGATCACTTAGTTTGTCGATGGCTACAAAGTCTAAAGACCCACTAAAATGATAGACTCCTGCTTCATTGGTCGCCGTAAACCATAAGTCGCCATTGGATGCAATCGTCATCCCTTGAATGCTATCTACGGTGGTGACATTTTGACTTAATGAGCCGTTGTATTGCCAGATTCCTTGTGTATTGGAAGACAGCGTACTGGCAAAATAGACTTGATTATCGGCATTGACAACCATTAGATTTTCGTCAAATTCAACAACATTGCTATCGGGTAAATCTGTTAACTTCGTCCAGTTTTCTCCATCAAAAACGGATAAAGTATATTTGCTTGTCGCTCCACTTGCTTCTGGATAATTATCTAAAATGGCATATAAATTATCATTGCTTGGATGATTGGCACTGGCAATAATTTTATAAAAATCATCAGAAATAAATGTTGTTGTCAATTCATCAAAACTATGTAAACCATCGGCTTTGTAATCAAGATAAAATTGTCCATTATCGGTATAATGAATGTTTCCTCCATAATTGCTTGGTACGATGGAATTGGTTGTTAAAGCATTGGCAGTTGCAGGCGTATTGCCTACTTGATAAGCTATGACACCATCACTAGTTCCCAACCATAAACCACCATCAGGATGAAGGATGATTTCATTAATCTTGTTGGCTTCTTCTCCATAATTTAAGGCTTCAAAAGTTGTTCCATTGAATAGATACAAATCATTGGAACCAGCGATCCAAATTTGATTGTCGTTTTCGACGAAGATGGCTTTGACCGTTTCATCTGGATACTCGGCTACTGGGATAAACTCATTGCCTTGTCTGCGATGTAAGCCGTCTTTTTCTGTTCCTGCCCAAATTGTATCATCTGCTCGTTGAGCAAAAGTAGTAATAGCACTACCAATATTATTGTTGACTAATTCTAACCAGCCTAAATCCATTTCTATGATAATTTGTCCATCATTGGTTCCCAACCAAATGACATCCCCATTGGCATTAAACATGCTTGTAATGGTATTACCTTGTTCGAGCCATTCGTTTACATCATTGATGGGAAGCGAGAAAGAGTTAAAAGATGTATCCGTAAATTGATATAAGTGTTGTCCATTGTTAAACCAAATAGTATCATTTTGTTTGATGGTTATATGATTGACATCCGTTGGAGGATACGCAAAGCTGGCATATTCTTGACTATTGAAGGATTCCCAAGTTTGAGTTGCAGCGTTCCATTTCATTAGACCCAAAGCCGTTGCCATCCAAATATCGCCATTGCCATCTTGAACTAAATCTTGGATATTGACATCTAATAATCCATCTTGAGTGGTCAATTGATTGAATGTTTCCTCGCTAATATTCCATTGCATCAAGCTTCCAGAAGTTCCAGCCCAAAGTGTATTATCGTCTAAAATTAATAAAGTTTGTACATCATTGGGGTTGGTCAAAAGTTGTGATTTGAATCCTGAATTGATACCATTTTCACCTATTTCTAAAATGGCTAAAGTATTTGGACCTGAAACCCAAACATTGCCTTCTAAATCTACAATTAGGTCGCTAATAGAAACAGGTTGTCCCGTGCTTCCAGGAAAATAAGTAGTATTGCCCTTTCCATCGTATCGGATGACCATGCCTCGATAGGTAAATATCCAAACGCTTCCATCAGGGTGTGGATAGATTTCTCTATACACTTCCCAAGTTGTTCCCGATACTACATCTACATATTCTTGGTGGTTGGTAAAGTTTTCTCCATCGTATTCAATTAGACCATATCCACTAAAAAACCAGATATGATTATCAGGAGTTGACGTTACACGCCCTGCGTGTTCACCATATATATGTTCTAATCCACCACCTTCTGTATATTTCCATAATCCGCTTCCGTCGTCTGCAATCCATAAAGTACCATCGTCTTCTAAATGTAAATCATTGACGGTAATGAGTCCGTCTGTTTCATCTAATAGCTCATTGAATTGAGAAGTCGCCACATCGTATTTCCAAATACTAGATTGGTAGATGGTATCATTCCCATGTTCTTCTACACCTACATACATTACATTTTCATCTGCTACTAGTAAATTGCCACCTTGTTTGTTGATATTAAAATTAAGATTATATCCTGTTTCAGGGTCTGTTTCTGGTAAATCCAATAGAGGAGTCAAATTACTTCCGTCATATAATGCCAAATAGAAGCTATCTTGATTTTCTTCATGAGCCATGATGACATACCAGTTATGATTGTTGTCGGCTGCTAAATCAATAAATTTGTCAGGTGAATTATCAATGGCAGGAACGGCTATAAATGTATCGTTTTCATAGGTGTAAACAGGACGAAAAGCAATGTTAATACCTACTTGACCATCAGGAGTTATGTGTAAATTGGCATTTCGATTAGAAGGATAGTTGTCTTCTGTCAATAAACTTTCTAAATCCTCAAAATTTTCCCCTTCTTCATAAGCCAATAAACCTTGACCGGTTCCTAACCATAGGTCTTTTTCGTCATGAAGAACCATAGAACTAATAGACTTTGCGTCATTGAAATCTATAGTGGTGAAGTCCGTTCCATCATAACGATAGATAGCACCACTACTAACTACCCATATAGTATTTTCAT
Organism: Chitinophagales bacterium; assembly: GCA_020630635.1. Lineage (GTDB taxonomy): Bacteria > Bacteroidota > Bacteroidia > Chitinophagales > UBA2359 > JAHDBB01. The sequence goes on along the minus strand of JAHDBB010000127.1, from coordinate 7,196 downwards.
CTTTTACTACAATATGATTCACAAAATCTTCCTCTGGAAAGTTAGCAACAGCCGCAAAATTGTTTCCATCAAATTCAAACAATCCATCATTTGTTCCAAACCAAATATTGCCATTAGGTAATTCGGCAATACTATTTATGTTAGTTAAATCGTGGTCATATAAAATGAAATCTCCTCCATTTTCTTTTTTGATAATATCTCCAGGATTGCTGACTATCCAAAGGTCATTATTGCTCGTTACTATTAAATCTTTAAGATTCCAGTTTTCTAAAAGCATCTCTCCAAATAGCTCATCACTATCCAAATCATATTCAGTAAAAGTGGTTCCATCAAACGAAAAGAGGGATTTTCCACCTGTAGCCCAAATTAAACCATTCTGGTCAATAGCCATCGCTTGTGTGCTATTTGGAACAACAGCACTAGTAGGAGCGGTCGTACTGATAAAATAATCTTCTGCTCTAAAAGTTTCAATATTTTGTGTGATAGGGTCAAATTTATTGAGTCCATAACTAGTAGCTATCCAAATATTGCCTTCCAAATCTTCTGCCAAAGTGTTTACGGTCATATCAGCTAATCCATCTTTAGTCGTGATTTTTTGATAGGTTCCAGTCGTTATATCCCAAATAACTAAACCACCTGTTCCACCAGCATAAATCGTATTACCTACTTTCAAAATTTCTTCAATGATATTGCCATTAGAAATGAGGTCAAATTCACCAATAGCTTCGGGACTGGCATTACAATCATTGCTATAATTATTCTCCGCAATCATGATGGTTTGACAACTATTGGTTTCTCCACATTCATTGGTCGTTGTTAAACAAACTTCATAGCTTCCTTCACTTGAAAAAGTATGTGTTGGTGTAGATAATATACTTTGTGCATCTTCAAAACTCCATAAGTAAGAAGTCGTTGTGGTGGCATCCACAGGATAAAACGATACTTCTAAAGCATTGCCTGTATAAATGAAATCGGCAGTAGGTTGAGCGACCACTTCGATAACTTCTGTATAAGTATTCGTACATTCTTCATCATTGATGGTCAAAGCTACAATTTGAGTGCCAGCAATTGAAAAGGTAATATTGGCTACTTGATTATTATTAATGGGCGTTCCATTTAAAGTCCAACTATAACTTACATCATTGATAGGACTTTCAAAATCATAACTACTTCCCTGACAATAAACACTTTCAGCAGTGATAAAAGTAGCATCTAAATCACAAACAGTTTCTTGTATGGTAAAACACTCATCTGTTATATCAAAGGTGGTAATATCATCGACATCACTTACTTTGATAGATACCAAATTAGAGTAAACGGCTGGTGCTTCCCAAGTAAAATTACCTGTATTCGGAACAGTACTATAAATAGTCGTATAGTTAGAACCACAACTGTAAGATACTTCTACTAAGACAGATTCAATTTCGCCTGTGGTGGTATAGGTTACATTGATTTCATCTCCAAAATCAAAAGTCTCATTTCCATTAGGATAGATGATGGTAATGCTATGATCATCAGCTATAGTTTCACAATTTCCTAAACCAACTGCACACCAAGCCAATTGAGTTTGGGTCGCTTGTTCAGAATTTTCTCCAAAGAGTTCTTTGGCTCTAGCGATAGATACGTTGCGAGCATCTGCATAACCTGCATTAGCGGTAAGCGTCATAATGGTTTCATACACGATTTGTGCTGCATCATCTATCCCGATACCTGTTACATCATAAGCATCGTCATTATCATTGATTCCACTTCCTCCTTCACTTAATAAATAGAACCAATAATTTTGAACGCCACTATTGGTATGAACACCTCCATTATCATTACTTCCAAAATACCAGTTATCGCCTTGATACGTATGAGGTTGTTGCGTTTTAGCAGTTGGATCGTGTGGGTTTTGCATATTTCTAAGGCAGCTATAGTCAACCATAACCTCTTCTCCAATCAGCCAATTTCCACCATTAGGATGTTTCTTTTTTTCGATAAAAGCCCCTAAAATATCACTAAAGGATTCGTTCAAGGCTCCTGATTCATAACTGTATAATAATCCAGAAGAAGCCGCAGTTAAGCCATGTGTTACTTCATGGACAATAATATCTAAACTGACCAAAGCTGTTTTTTCTTCTCCATCACCAGCTCCACAAAAAATTTGATTGTGGGCATTACTCCAAGCTGCATTTGCAGGATTACCGTTAATCACAGAATTGATATTAAGCACTAAAGGTGCATTATTGCCATCATAGCTTAGATGATTGAAACTTTCTTGTAAAACCTCGTAACATTTTTCTAAACTCCATAAAGCAGCCACGCCATCGGGAGCCGTATTGCCCCAATCGCTAGAAGTATGTGTAATGGGATCACTAGTGCTAACATCATATTCTGCGCCGTCTTTATCATAAACTGCCATACCACCCCCTAAGCTATTATCTAAATGATACAAGCCATCATCGTCATGCAAGCTACAAGTAAAAGAAACTTCACCTAGATAAGTGGCTTCACCTGTTGCATCAACATCTTCATTGTGGTTGATTAAATCCATTGTACCTAAAATAGCTCCATGATGAGCATCTACATAAATGCGTTTAGCGTCAAAAGGTTGAATAGAAGCAATATCCAATCGGTAAGCCAACTGATAGCTACTTCCTTCCAAACTAAATTGTGGATCATACCAAACGAGCAAGGCTTGTGGATAAGGAACTTGGTTGTTTTCCCAAGCATACTTTTCTGCACCCATATAACTTAACGCCTCGTCCAAAGCCTGCTCTTTATTAATACTGGGAACTGGATTGTATGGTAAGTTGGAGATAAACTGTCCATTTCCTTTGGTCAGTCTTCCATTTTTTTCGTGAAACACATATTCAGCTCCCTCTACCTTAATACCTAAGTGTTTTTGTGCTACTCGATGGTACGTATTACCCAAACGATTACGAGTATTCACCAACGTTAATTCATCTGCTTCTGTTAAGCCAAAATGACCTTTCTGCTCACTTTGTAAACTAGGTATCGAAAGCGTTTGGTTTTCTTTAAACTGTACAAATCTATCTTCTTTTACATCAGCTATTTCTTGAAGGCTAGCAGTTTGTGCTTGTACCATAATCGCTGATAAAATCATCGTGAGGATGATAATAATTTTCTGAGTTCTCATAAGTTTTCAAAGTTTTAGATAGAGGTTATTTTAGTATTTCAAATGGTTTTGATTTCTGAGCCCAAATATCAAGCATTATACAAAAATTAGAAAAGGTTTATTTTTTTAGTTTCTTGTAAACAATATACTCTTTACTTGTTTTAAATAAATGACAATCAGTGTTTTAGTATTTTGTTATTTGGTCTTTTTCTAGTAAATAATGGTCAGTTATTTCAGAAGTAAGGCTGTTTTTTTAGGATTTTAGCGAGAAAATGAGTGTTTGGAATCTATTGTATTAACCCAAAATAGCAGAAAAGTAAACAGATGAATCGTTTTAAGTGAGAGTGATTTTTAAAAAAGGGACAAGAGAATGTCTCGTTTCAAAATTTGAAATCCTATTCATCCCGAACAGTCCTAATAATCCTATCCTTGTTTTTGGCTAGGAGAGAAAGGTTATTACTCTTTCATCGTGGCGGGTCTCCCTGCTATTCGTTCTTATGCGTGTGGCTAGGTTTTGCGAAGCCAACGCTTCTACACGCATACCACTGCTATCAGGTCTAGGTGGTTAAGGAAAGTACTTATTAGTGCCAGTTGTTGAACAGAATTTTTGAAGAATTATAAGAATGTACAGAATTATTTTGACGATCCGTCTAAGGAATAGATAGGAAATCAATGAACATTTATTTTTGTTCCATTCCTAAAGTTGTCTATACATAAAGGCATTTTAATTTTAGATTTTTCAAAAAATCACTTGACTCCTCAATTTTACTCAATCCCGCAAGTCTTTTTGACTTGTGGTTATAAATGCAGGAAAGTCTTTTCGACTTTCGGAATCTAAAAGAGTTTGCCGTTATGTATAAAATCAAAGAAAGGGTAAGTTGTTTCAATCGGATTGCTATGCAGGAATTAAACAAGCAATCCGATTGATTTATATGAATAGACTCCTTTCTCTTCATCAATCGGATTGCCTCTTCTGTTCTAGGTTAGCAATCCGATTGAAGTGAGACCTTCTTTTATTTGATTGTAAAATGAACATCTATATGAAGATCAAGCAAAAGTTGTCAAATTTTTAAGAACCATCAACGTACGGACCATCCCAACTAGCCCCGATAGAAGTGGTATCGCCCTTGTAGCGCAAATTCACGAATTTGCGCTACAAGGGCGATAATAACGGATAGCGGGACTTTCCTGTACGACGAAGCTCCTGACCTTTCGCTCCAAAAAGGAAAATCAGGAAAAATATAAAATTTGATGTGTTTTTTTAGCGATTGAAAAAGCATCGAAGGTGAGCATAAAAAATGATGCTTTATAGGAAGGTATAAACGCAAAAATTCCCTCGTTTAGCATTTTTTAGTTGCAGAACGAGGAAATTCGTTTATGAAAAAAATTGGATATGAATGCTTATTCTTCGTTACTCAAAGTGATGGTAAATGAAGAACCTGGATTAAAATCAAAACCTTCGCCAATCTCAACGACCAATACTTTGTCCGAGTCAATTCTAAGGTTGACAGAAGAATTGCTAGAAGAGAAACCCGTGACGTTTTGATCTTCGGTGAAAGTCAAGTAGTAACGGTCTGTTGTACCTGCCTCTAATGTTCTAAAAAGGTCGCCATACGTTTCATCCCCTTCTTGGGCAACTACCTCAAAAGAGATGCTGGTCTCATCAATATCCACATCATACAAACCTAATAAATAGGCTGAAAATTCAGTGGCTTCTGCAACGGTAGCAGTCGCTTCTAATGAGTTGGCATCCACCATAAAAAGCGTTTCTATGGGTAATTCTACGCCATCCGTAAACGCATCTGATTGGAAGGTATTGGAGATGGTCACCATAGAATCTAAGGTAATGGGTGATTCATCTTTGTTACATGAGGGCAATACAGTGATAGCTAAAACGGCTAAAGCTACCCAAATAGTCTTTAAATATTTCATTGTAATCTATTTTCGTTAAAGAATGGTGCAAAGATGCAGTGTAAATGAAATAGGTAGACTATGTAAACGGGAAAAAGAACTGTAAAAATGGGAAAAATAATGGTGAAAGTGGGAGGGGGAATTTTTACCTAATTGCTTTTCAACCAAAGAAAAGGTAAGTCGTTTCTAAGCTTTGGTAAGCTTAGATGTAGTAGCCTTTCGGTTCTGATTTGAGCAGATAACGACCTATTTTTCACATAGTATAACATTTACATAAATTTATTTTGTATTTTTAGGGTAAAACCTAGCTTATGTTATACTTTATTGCTGCTATTATCTTGATTGGACTCTTTGTTTTGGCTTATAAATGGCTGGAAGTCAAAAAAGCGGTGGGCGGAACGGAAGCCTATGCCAAACGAAAAGCCGTCTTTTATCTCTTTTCGGCATTTCTCGCTTTGATTAGTATTACGACCGTTTTATTGGATGTCCTTTGTCAACAATTAGGTTTTGAAAAACCACCGTATGTTGAATGGATTGGCTTGCTTGCCTTTGGTATATTGGCTTGGGCGGTCTCTCGGATGTTTTCTAAAGCGAAACAGGAAGGAACAACAGAACTCGCCAAAGATGCAAAGGAAGAACCGCCTCCTGTCAAAACTACCATTGTTACCCAAATAAATAAGGAAGGTGGCGGTATCCAAAATAATCAGTTTAATTGATGATGATAGCTGGGTAAATCACCAAGAACAGATGCTATCTGTTCCTACGCTT
>JAHDBB010000127.1:0-1296 GCA_020630635.1 Chitinophagales bacterium | reverse complement strand
AAATCACCAAGAACAGATGCTATCTGTTCCTACGCTTCTGAATCACAAAAAAACTTGCTTGAACCCTACTGAGCGAGGGAATTCCTTCCCTTGCGGACAAAAGATTCATCCATTTCAAAAACTTTTACCTTTAATCAATCCAATCCCTCTATATATGAAATCATATCTTAAAAAACTCTTAGGTTTAGAAAAAAAGGAAGAAAAAGCCGTCTCAATCCCCCATACAGAAACGCCAGCAGCCACCGAAAAGCCTGTTACTAAAAACTACAAAATAGAACAAACAGGTGATAATAGTATCCAAAATAATTACTTTGGAACGGATACAAAAACTTCCAAGGAACTCACCATTGTTCCCAAACGAAACCCCAATGACCTCATCGGACGAACCGCCTTTCTCCAAGAACTTAGAACCAAACTGGTCGAAAATCAAGAAATCGTCTTAGTCAATGCGATGGGCGGAGTCGGTAAAACGTCTGTGGCAGAAGCTTATGCTTTTCAATATGGTGAGGAATATGCCAAAATCGTCTGGATTCACCATACAGGGAGTGAGGACATTCGCTTTGCCTTTATCAACAATGTACCTCTCTTGGAAAATCTAAAAATCGTCCAAGACCATAAACAAATAGACGAGCTTTTTAACGAAATCTGTGACAAACTCAATCAAATCGACGAAAAACCCAAGCTCTTTGTCTTCGATAATGTCACCAAAGACATATTTCCCTATCTTGGGATAATGCCCAGTCAATCCAAATGGCACATTTTATATACTTCTCGCCATCAAATAGAGGATATAACAACGATGGAACTGAACTTTTTGGATGAAAAAGATGCTATTGATCTCTTTAAAAAATACTATCAAAGAACCATAGATCAAACAGCCGTTGCAGAAGTCGTACATCTTTTTGAATACCATACTTTGACCATTGAAATACTCGCCAAAGCGATGCGAAAAAATCGTCATACTTTTGAGTCTCTTAAAGTGGCTTTCGACTTAGACTTAACCGTAGGAGCCGAAACAAAACATAGCCAATCCAAAATAGAAAGGGTGAAAAGCTATCTTTCCAGCATCTTTAAAATGAGCCGACTAACTGATAAGGAACAATGGCTGCTCAAACAATTTGCTTGCTTGCCAACTACTCCTCATCGTTTTGAAGATTTAGCCCTTTTACTTTGTACAGATGATTTACCCAGAGAAAATCTATCTTCTTGGGCAGAGGAACTTCAAGAAAAAGGCTGGTTGTTGTACAATGAAAAAGATGATAGTTTTAAAATGCACGCCATCATCTATGAAATTGT
>JAHDBB010000126.1 GCA_020630635.1 Chitinophagales bacterium | reverse complement strand
CTCTTTTCTTCGCTTGATAATGCTCTTTAAAAAGTCCTCTCGCAATAATCAACTTCATAATTTCGCTGGTTCCTCCATAGATTCTGACGACTCTAGCACCTGCATAGGCTCTTGCCACATCGTATTCCCAAATAAATCCGTAACCGCCAAAAAGTTGCAATCACTTATCTACGATTTTACCATGCATTTCTGTCGCCTTTAGTTTCGCAATAGACGCTTGTTCTGTTGTCAATTGATGGTGCATTTGTAGTTCTATACAACGATCAAGAAAAGCTTGATAGACTTGAACTTCGGCAGCACAATCCGCTAATTTGAATTGGGTATTTTGGAAATCGGCAATGGCTTTTCCAAAGGCTTCTCGCTCTGTCACATATTGGATGGTTTTCTCTAAAATCCCAATGGCGGAACCTAAACTTTCAACAGCGATCCCGATTCTTTCTCTTGGTAAATCCGCCATCATATATTTAAAACCCATTCCTTCTTGTCCCAATAATTTGGACTTGGGTACTTTGACATCTTCAAAAAATAACTCACAGGTATCTTGATACTTGATGCCGATTTTTTCAAAAGGTTTTCCCGTACTAAAGCCCTCTAAGTCTTTGTCTATAAGCAGTAGACTGATTCCTTCTTGTGGTGTTCCTTTGTGTGTTCGGACCGCACAAATCACAAAATCAGCAACATAGCCATTGGTGATAAAGGTCTTGGAACCATTCACTAAATAATAATCGCCTTTGTCTTCTGCTGTCGTTTGAAGGGATTTTAAATCAGATCCAGCATTGGGTTCTGTCATACCAATACAACCGACAAATTCACCGCTTACCATCTTGGGTAGATAGTATTGTTTTTGTTCTTCGTTTCCATATCTTAAAATATAGGGTGCTACAATGTCTGAATGAACGACTAATCCAAAGTCAATACCTTGTCGTCTGGATTCTTCTAAAATCATAGCATTGAAAGAAAAATCGAATCCACTTCCACCATATTCTTCAGGTATGTCCATACAAAGAAATCCTAATCCTCCCATTTTTTGCCAAAAGGATTTGGGAGCTGCTTTTTGTTTTTCCCAATCCTCTTGATAAGGAATGGCTTCTTTTTTTAAGAAATCTATTAAGGCTTGCCGTACCATTTGGTGTTCATCGGAAGCATATAACTCACGTTTGATTTGTATTTTTGAAAACATTATTGATTATGTTGAATTAAAAAAAGTTTTGCTTCATTCTTCAAGATGAAACTACACAAGACACAAAACTGGCACTAAGAAGTTGTGTCAAAAACCAACTAGCCCCGAATGGATTAAATTCTAATTTTTAAATCCTAAATGTAAAAACTGTTCAGCTTCTATAGGTTGCGAACTCAACCAACTAGCCCCGATAGGAGTGGTATGAATGCAATGGCTTTGCGCCACAAGTCGAAAAGACTTGCGGCAGAAGATTTTGGCTGCATTCATAAGAACGGATAGCGGGACTTTCTATGGCTACGAAGCACTTATTATTCGCTCCCAAGAAATCAAAAAAATCGCTACCAGTGCCATTAAAATTCCTGCTACATTTAGACGGGTCGGTCTTTCACTTAAAAATAAATAGGCGACGGTAGAAGCAAATACAATCACTCCAATATTGACAATCGGAAAAAGTTCGGATTGCTCTAATTTGGAATGACGCAAGGCTTTGAGAAAAAAGTAAATCGACCCATAATTGGGAAAACCTAATAGCAAACCTGCCAACACATTTTTTAAAGATAATTTGATTTTTTCGGTGTAAACAGAATAAAGTAAAATACCGAGTCCTATCAAAGCGGCTACGCCAAAAGTCAAAATAAGAAAAGGAGCTTCATGTCCTTTACCCAAAACTTGGGTTTCTAAAAAAGCGATCAAGGTATCTATGGAACCGCCCAAAATAAAGACCGATAAAGGAAGCCATAAATATCCTTTGAGATTGGATTCTGAACCCAATTGAATGGAAGTCGCCAATACTGCTAAAATCGCTAAAAGAATGCCAAAGAATTTATATGCTGTCAGCGTTTCGTTTTCATAAAAAAGCAAGGCAAAAATAATGGGAATAACCATCGCTAATTTATTGGCAACGGCTGCGACAGAAACGCCATTGCGTTGGGTCGTTTCAGCAATGAGATAGAAGGAAAGAATAAAAACACTTCCAACAATAACGGCATAAGGAACCCAAGAAAGAACAACGCTTTGTTCAATAGCCAAACTCTTATCCATCACCAAATACCCTGCTAAGACACAGGTAAAATAATTGAAAATGATGGCTTGAATACTGCTAATATCATGCTTTTCAAATAACTTAAAAAGAATGACATTGAGCGAGGACGATAGAATGGCTAAAAGTATAAAAATCATGTTGTATTGCGGTGAATGGTCAGTAAATTATCACCTAAAGTCGTACGATGAATGGGGACACTTGGCAATTTAGGTGCTTGAATTCCATCCCGAAAATATACATTTCCTGTAAAAATACGGGCTTCATCCCATAAATCTTTTGCTAAAAACGATTCCAACAAGGTTTTTCCGCCTTCTACTATAACAGATTGAATGTTTTGTTTAAATAATTCCATTAAAATATGCTCTAAAAGTTCATCATTAAAAGTCGCTTGGCGATGCTGTGGCAGTCGGGGCGTTCCTTCTGTAAAGACCCAAGTCGGTGCATTCTCATCATAAATATGAAGATCATCTTTCAATCGCAAATTTTTATCCAAAACGATTCTCAATGGATTTTGACCTTTCCACAAACGAGCTGTCAATTGTGGATTATCGACTTTTGCCGTATGGGTTCCGACCATAATTGCCTGTTCTTCGGTGCGCCATTTATGTGTCAATCGTTTGGCAATTTTATTGCTGATCCAATGCTGTTGTCCATCTTTTTTGGCAAAGAATCCATCTTGTGTTTGCGCCCATTTTAAGATGATGTAAGGGCGTTTTTTGATAAAGAAAGTAAAGAAGCGTTTATTGAGTTCTTGGGCTTCTTTTTCCAACACGCCCAATGTTACGTTTATACCTGCATCTTTTAATTTTTGGATGCCTTTTCCAGCTACTTTTTCAAAAGGATCTTGACAAGCAATCACGACATTAGGAATCTGATGTTTGACAATCAAATCAGCACAAGGTGGAGTTCTTCCAAAATGAGCGCAGGGTTCTAAGTTGACATATAAGGTCGCTTCTTTCAATAAATGTCGGTCTTTTTCTTTGACAGAATTGACTGCATTTACTTCTGCATGGTGTGTTCCGTACAATTCATGATAACCTTCTCCGATGATTCGTCCTTGATGCACAATCACTGATCCGACCAATGGATTGGGTGCGACATTGCCCATTCCTTTTACGGCTAATTCAAAGCAGCGTTGGATGTATTTAACGTTTTGGTTTTGCATGATTACTGTTTGTTTTTTAGTCCATAGTCCGCAGTCGATAGTCAATGGTTTTTTAGTGACAAGTGAGAGTGACTAGCGACTTTTCGGTTCAGTTAGTGAGTTTGAGTATAAGCTGAAATCCTATTAATCACGAATTAAATCCTAATAATCCTATTCCTATTTTGGGCTAGGAGCGAAGGGTTCCTTGCTTCGTCGTGCAAGCAAGTCCCGCTATCCGTTCTTATGCTAAATGCTTCGCAAAACCTTTTAGCCTACGCTGCGTTTAGCATACCACTACTATCGGGGCTAGTTGGTTAAGGACATGACTTCTTAGTAACTGAAAAATGGGACGTAAGGTGACAATGTGGCGTGAGGGGACGTTTATATTTGAAATTAGTCGAAATATTTTGTGTTCTAAAAGCACGGACAGAACCGAAAAAACGTCCCGTCGTCCCCAAATCCAAGTAATGAACCGAAAAAACGTCCCCTCGTCCCATATTTTATTCAAACAACAACGTATCCAAATAGTAATCTTTGATTCCAAAAGCGATTTTTAATTCATGGATTTCCTGTAAACGTTTTTCATTAAATTTTGCATTTTTATCTAATACAGCAGTGATCATCACGTTTTTAGCGGTATGTTCGGCATCTATAAACTCCATCACTTTGGTTTTGTATCCAAAGGCTTCTAAGGTTAAAGCTCGTAAGCTATCAGTCAAGGTAACGGCTAAACGTTCTTTATGGATTCCATTTTTCGTGATCGCTTGCAAGGTTTCAGGAGTCTCCATAATTTTTCGTACATAGTGTTGACAACATGGAGCAACGATGATGATTTCGACCTTGCTTTCTAAGGCTTTGAAAAGAGCATCGTCGGTAGCCGTATCACAAGCATGTAAAGCGACGACTATATCTGCCCCTTGTACTCTTGCTTCTTGAATAGAACCTTCAACAAAACCCAATTTTTTAAAACCACATTGTTCCGCCAATTCATTGGAAAAATCGACTAATTCTTTGCGTTGTTCTACGCCTGTGATTTTGGTTTGGATATTTTGCTGGTTGACAAAGTAGTCATACAGTGCAAAAGTCAGATAGCTTTTACCAGAACCCATATCTACGATTTTGAGTTGCTGTTTTAGATAAGCATCTGACTTCTTATAAACCGCCTCCACTATTTCAATAAATTTGTTGATTTGGCGAAACTTATCGTTTTTGTCTGACTTGACTTTTCCCTCTTTTGTGGTAATTCCTAAGTGAAATAGGAAGGATTGTTTTTGAGAAATAGTGCGTTGTTTTTGCTTGTCATGATTGAGGGAAGGAAGGCTGGTATTGGAAGGCAAATGTTCGATAACTCGACGATGTCCTTTTTTGTTTCTAACCAATTGGTAATCGGCTTGTGTGGTATAAACATTCCCTGCTTTGAAGTTGTGTTCTAAGGCTTCTCGTATCAAACCCAATCCTTCTTCAATCGAAAAATTCTTGACTAAATCTTTGGTTGCAAAACGGTATTTAAAGGACAATTTTAGTCCGTCTTTGAGTTGAACTAAGTTGATTAAGATTTTTTCTAACCCTTGTTCTCGACCTCTATATTTGCTCAATTGAGCCTTTACAAAGGTATTTTTCTCCAGACTTATTTTGAAACAATCTATAAATTTATCTATTGGCTTTATCATCCTGTAAAATTAGCATGCTTTTGGCAAAAAACAAGACATCTGTCTGTTTAGTTCACAGACTCTGTCATTCAAACATACCAAACTGTATAATTTTATAAAAACATATCAAAATCACCCAAAAGTCACTTTTCCACCAAACACAATATAAAATCCAAAAACATATAGATTATTACATTTAAAATCATTAATGATTGATTATCAACAACATATAAAAACACATTCAAATAAAGAGAAATTTATTTTTCATTAAACCAAACTTTTTTAGAAAATTTCAGTAGAAGAAACATGTTTATATAAGGCAGAATAGAAATAAGTAATTAATTACATTAAACATTTTCTGCCAACCAACTTCTTTATTCCTACCAATCTGATTATGTCTTAGACATATTATTTAACCTCAAAAATATCTCTGCTACATAAAATAACAAATGCCTATCCGCAAACAGAAAAGTAGAGTTTTTATTTTCAAAATACAAACTGTATAAAAAATTAAAATTCAACACTTTGAAAACAATCATGTATTCATTTCCCTAATGGCGGATAGTCATTAATTAATATATTGGTATAGATGCTGAAAATAAAATCTATAAAAAGTTGTGTCTTTGAAAACTAGCCCCGATAGGAGTGGTATCCCCTCGTAGAGCAAATTCATGAATTTGCTCTACGAGGGGATGAGAACGGATAGCGGGACTTTCCGTAACGATGAAAGACTTAACCCCTCGCTCCTAAAAAAAGACACCTTCTCTTAAAAAATCTATATCAATACTCCTTATAGACATTTATTTTTCACCAAAAAGAACGTAATGAACTCAACTTCACACACCATCTTTTATTCAAAGAATAGACAATACTCTATTATAAAGATAGCCTTTATGGTAGGCTGTTTACTACTGTTTTCTTCCACTGTCTGGACACAGTGTGAACCCACCTACCAAACCAAAGAGGAAGCTACTGTCAATGGTAGTTCTAACCTCACCATTAACTTGCCTGCAGGAACTTCCCAAGATGATCTTTTAATTGCATTGCTAGCCGAAAGTAGTGGTTCAGATATTACTGCCCCTGCTGGATGGACAGAAATTATTGATGATGGTAATGGCGCAGATGTCCGCTTGGGCGTATTTTGGAAGCTGGCTACGGCTTCTGAACCAGCCAATTATACTTTTACGGTTGCTTCTACCGACCAAACCGCAGGAACCATCTTGCGCTATTCTGGAGTCGATACAGCCAATCCGATCAATGTGTTTAATCATACCGTTGCAGGAAATATTGTATCTCCTGATGTTACCGCTACTTCTAATAATAACATCATATTGCGAACAGCAGCGATTTATAACAATACCCTTTTGGATGGTGCGCCTGACTATTCTGCTCCTGCCAGTACTACGGAATTGACCAACCATCTTGCTACAGGTGGACTTGGTGGAGTTTTCCAAATATCTATTGTAGCAGGGGAAGAAGTACAACTTGCCCCTGGACCAACAGGTACAGCGACTTTTGGTGGTACTAGTACCCATCCTAAAAATACAGTAGCAACTGTTGTGATTGCAGGTGATCCTGGATGTGTTACTGCAGATTATACGATGGATACAGGTGGCACCGTCAATACTTGTGGGGGAATCTTTGCAGATGATGGAAATTTGGGAGGAAACTATGGAGACAATGCTACCCAAACGATGACTTTTTGTTCTCCTCTCAACAATCATATCTCTTTCACCTTTGAACATTTCAATACGCAAGCAGGTAGCGATATTCTAAACATCTATGATGGCAATAGTACAGGTTCGCCACTTATTGGTGCTTATTCTGGATTTGGTGTTGCTAACTCACCAGGTGTTGTCACCTCAACAGAAACTTGCTTGACCTTTGAATTTATATCGGATGCAGCCACCAATAGTCTTGGTTGGGAAGCCTCTATTTCTTGTACGGGAAGTCCTCCACCTAATACTGGTGGCGGTGGAACTCCTTGGGTTGGTTATCCCTTTGCAGGCAATTGTGGCGGAGCTGACCAAATCGGTGGGGTCATCTATGAGGACAGTGATAATGATGGGGTAAGAGACCAATATGAAGCTCCGATTAGTGGTGTAACAGTTACATTATTTGATGATTCGGGACAAGTGGGAACAACCACTAGTAATGGTACTGGTAATTATACTTTTTCTGGTTTAACAGCAGGAACTGTTTATCGTGCCGAATTTTCTATTCCGACTATTTTTACAGAGGGTTCACATGGATCTGATTATAGTACGGCTGTTCAGTTTATTGAAAGTGGACGTTGTGATGCAGATTTCAACCTATTGGATGTCTCTAATTTTTGTGATAATCCAGACCCTTATTTTGTGATTCCTTGTTTTGTCAATGGTGATCCTCAACACAGTAGCAATGTAGGAAGTACAGGAGTTGCACGCTATTTATATAGCGATAGTGGTGAATCTCCAACAGCGAGCTATACCAATTATATCACAGCAGAAGCAGTTGGTACCACTTGGGGCGTTGCTTATGATGGCAAACAAGACAATGTGTATTTATCAACCATTTTGAAACGTCACTCAGGATTGGGTCCAGGTGGTATTGGAGCAATCTATGTACACAATGACGGAGACCCTAATACGACTGCTCCAGTATTTTATGACTTTGGTGCAGATGCAGGAGTTGTCGAAAGCAACGCAGTTCGTTTTCCTGGTAGTGGAACTGGATTTGGACAAGTAGGACCTTGTGGACCTTGTGATAATATTGACCCGACTACTTTTGGACAAATTGCAAAGGTAGGATTGGGAGATATTGACATGAATCCTGTCACGGATATGATGTATGTAACCAATCTTTTCGATAGAAAAATCTATATGATAGACCTTAATAATCCGACTACCGCCACTCCTTTGCCTGGAATGCCTTGGCTTGATAATTCGATTTGTAACAATGGTGTCGCTCGTCCTTGGGCATTGAAGTACAGACGAGGAAAATTATATGTGGGTGTCATTTGTGATGCTAGTTTAAGTTCTTGTAGTATTGGTTCTGCTTGTAGTGATTTGACAGCTAATATTTATTCTTTTGATGGAGGTGCTTGGAATATGGAATTAAGCTTTGCACTTGATTACTATCGAGATGCTTATGCTTTGGGTTCAAATTATTTTGTCAAATGGATTGATGATTGGAGTACCATGGAGCCTTTTGTGGGTAATAGAACAGATGCCAACTTTGCTCAACCTATTGTAATGGACATTGAATTTGCCGATGATTTTTCGATGATTATTGGTATTGGAGACCGTACAGGTTATCAACTGGGCTACCAAGCTCCTCCTCCTCCCGGTCCTTCTAGCAGTACGGCTGAACGCAATATGTCCTTTGGTGATATTTTAAAGGCGCACTATGATAATACCTCTGGTACGTTTACACTTGAAAACAATGGAGTAGCTGGTTCTTATACCTCCACTAACCCAACAGGCAATTCTGGTCCAGGTGGTAAGTCTTTCTATTGGGGAGATTATTGGACAGGAATCGGTGCCAAAAAATGGCAAGGTGGAATTGGGGCTTTAGCTGTTTTGCCTACCTCTGGTGAAGTCATGTTCCCGGTCGCTGATGCCGTCAATTATTATTCTAATGGGGTGATTTTTATGAGTAACACAACTGGACAAGATAGCAGACGTTTAGAAGTTTATCAAGGTACTTCTAATGGGAGTTCTCCTAATTTTGCTAAAAGTGCAGGAGTGGGAGACATCGAATTATTATGTGGTCCTCCACCACTTGAAATTGGAAATATTGTGTGGTGGGACGACAATGGTAATGGCTTACAAGACCCAAGTGAAGGAGGGATTCCCAATGTAACGATGGAGTTGTGGCACGACCCAAATGGTAGCGCACAAGGCAATAATCCCATTGATGGAAGTGGCATAAAGGTCGCTGAAACAACAACAGATGCTTTTGGTCGATACATCTTCAGCTATGCAGGAAATCCCAATAGTTTAACAACAGAAGATTGGTCATTTACAGCCGCCAATGCTATTGATTTAAACACCTTCTATCAAGTTCGTATTCCCAATTGGGCAACAGATGCAGGTGTTATCGCTTATCGCAACTCATTGGGTTATGTAACACATAGTTTATCTGTCACGCAAAATCAAGGAGCAACAGGTGTGGAAAGAGATAACAATGCTTATGACAATCCTGGCAATGCAGCAGCCTCGGTAGATACAGGTGATCCAGGAGAAAATGACCATAACTATGACTTTGCATTTAGAGGAGAAGGTGGTTGTGAAATACCTGAAACGATCCCAACAGCTAATACGCCTTGTGAGGGAGAAACCTTAGATTTGATGGCAACTGTTGCAGGTGGAGTTATGCCTTATATTTTTGCTTGGACAGGTCCCAACGGTTTTACTTCTGATCTACAAAACCCTTCGATTACTAGCGTAGATAGTACCCTTAACTCTGGTATCTATGACCTTATTGTGAGTGATGAAGTAGGTTGTACAGATACCGTTCACATTCATGTGGTTATCAATCGAGTCAGTATTGTTCCTACGGTCACTGACGCTACTTGTGGTGGAAGTGATGGAGCGATTGATTTGACCATTTCTGGAACAGAACCTTATTTGATTGATTGGGATACGGATGGTACGGGTGATAATGACGACCCTGAAGACCTTACTGGTTTAGCTGGTGGCAACTATACTGTAACGGTCACAGATGCCAACGGTTGTGTCGCAACTTCTGTGATACCTGTCAACAATACAGGGGCAGCAACTTTAGCAGAAACCCACATTGATGAAACTTGTGGACTTGCCAATGGTAGTATTGATTTAACAATAACAGGTGGTGCAGCTCCCTATACCATTGATTGGGACAATGACGGAACAGGCGATAATGATGATGCAGAAGATTTAACGGGTTTGACAGCAGGAACGTATAGTGTAACTGTAACAGATGCCGCAGGATGTATATCTGGATTAAGTGTTACCTTAACCAATAGCGAACCTCCTGTTCTTGCTGCAACTTTTATGGATGAAACTTGTAGTAATGCCAACGGAAGTGCAGATTTAACCATTACAGGTGGAACGGCTCCGTATATAATTGATTGGGACAATGATGGAACTGGTGACAATGATGATATGGAAGATTTAACAGGCTTGACAGCAGGAACTTATAATGTAACTGTTACCGATAATCTTGGATGTACTGCTACCACTTCTGTAACCATTAGCAATACGCCTCCACCCACTTTAGCAGCTACCACAACCGACGAAAGTTGTGGTAATTCTAATGGCTCTATTGACTTGACCGTTACAGGAGGAACTCCTCCTTTTACATACAGTTGGAGCAATGGACTAACCACAGAAGATATTATCGGTGTAGGGGAAGGAATGTATGATGTGACAGTAACAGACTCTTTGGGATGTATGGCGACCACCTCTGTTACACTAGCCAATATTCCTGGTCCTACTTTAGAAGTAACACCCACCAATGCCACAGACTGTAATACGGCTGATGGAAGTATTGATTTGACTGTTATTGGTGGAACGCCTCCCTACTCTTTTGATTGGGACAATGATGGAATTGGTGAAAATGATGATACGGAAGATTTGAGTGGATTGGCTTCTGGTCCTTACAATGTATTGGTGACAGATGCCAATGGCTGTCAATTCAGTATTGGTACAGGTATTGCCAATGCCAATGATCCTGTCATTGAAATGGTGATTACAGACCCTGTTAACTGTGGAGATACAGGAGATATAGATATGACCATCACCAGTGGTACACCTCCTTATACGATAGATTGGGACATTGACGGATTAGGCGACAACGATGATACAGAAGATTTGACAGGAGTAGTGGGGGGCGTTTATACCGTCATTGTCACAGATGCTGACGGTTGTAGCTCACAAGGTAGTGCAAGTATCAAAATCATTCGCCCTCCTGCCATAGATGGCACTTTTACCATTCCTACGTGTGGTGGAACAGACGGTTCGATTACCCTTACGCTGTTTGATCCTGATGGAAGTGGTCCTTATACTTTCGATTGGGACAACGATGGAACTGGTGACAATGACGACCCACAAGATCTAACAGGAATTGGTGCAGGAAATTATACGGTAACGGTTAGCAATAGCATCAACTGTGTAGCGACTGCCACCTTTAGTCTTCCATCAGTCGATGCTCCTATTGTATTGCCGAATGTAACCAACCCTACTTGTAACAATGCTGATGGTAGCATTGACATTGAAGTGATGGGTGGTGTTGCTCCTTATACATTCGATTGGGACAATGACGGGGTAGGTGACAATGATGACCCCGAAGATTTAGCAGCTTTACCAGCAGGAATTTATCAAGTAATAGTGACAGATGCCAATGGCTGTGTTGGTCCTGCCTCCATCGAATTGGCTCCTGGTCCTTTCCCTATATTGAACGGTGTCCTAACACCTGTTGATTGTGATGGAAATCCTGGAAGTATCGACTTAATGATTAGCGGAATCGAGCCTTTCGTGATTGATTGGGACAATGATGGAACAGGCGATAATGATGATATGGAAGACCTTTCTAATTTACTCGCTGGAACCTATAATGTAACAGTCACAGATGCCAATGGATGTAGCAATAACGCTGCATTTACCATTATAGAAGACACCCTTTGTAGCACTTTTGATTTAAGATTGGGCAAAACTGTAGATACAATCGTCAATTGTATTGGTGGAAACGCTGTTTACACCTTAACCATTTACAATGAAGGAACTGATGACGTAACAGGCATAGAAGTAACCGACTCTTTGCCAGCAGGTTTAATTTATTTAAGTGATGATAGTGGTGGAAGTTACAATGATACAACAGGCATCTGGGCAGTTGATACTTTGGCAGCAGGGGATTCAATCGTTATCAATATTTCTACGATGGTCAATGTAGATGGTGTGATAGTCAATCAAGCAGAAATTACAGCGATGGATCAAGTCGATTTAGATTCGACACCCAATAATGGAATCATTACAGAAGACGATATAGCAGACGTTTGTTTCAGTGTTCCCATTGAGGTTTGTGACAATGATTCGATTGCCATATTATTGGAAGCTCCTGTGGGTTACACCAATTATCAATGGTATCAAAATGATAGTCTTCTAACAGGGGAAACGGCTCAATCGTATACTGTCACAGAAGCAGGAACTTATGTATTTACCTTAGATGGTATTGCACCTGGTGATTGTCTAGGAGAACTTTGTTGTCCTGTAATTGTGGAAACCATCAACTGTTGTAAACCTGTGCAATGTATTCCGTTGACTGTCAAAAAATCGAATGAATAGACAGATGATTTGTAGTTAGTTTGTACACCACCGTCATTTTTTTGATGGTGGTTTTTTTATTTTTAGGAGCGAACGGTCTGGTGCTTCGTCGTTATAGAAAGTCCCGCTATCCGTTCTTATGCATACTCTAAAAATGACATTTTTTAAAAAATGTCATTTTTTCGCATTCATACCACTTCTATCGGGGCTATTTTGGACGGTCTCAATGTTTGTAAGGAACGTGTACAAAATAATTTCTTAAATTAGATATGACATTCCTTTGAGAAATGTCATATCTGGGACGACTAAATTACGAGTTGAGTTCGTACCTATTCCTTACGCCACATTTTCTAATACGAAGAAATACTTTCCTCAACCAACTAGACCCGATAGT
>JAHDBB010000125.1 GCA_020630635.1 Chitinophagales bacterium | reverse complement strand
ACCTGCAATCACCAAACGAAGTTGACGACGTTTGAGAGCTTTTTCATATTGGTCTTTTTCTGCGTCCGTTTGTGGGTCAATTCTGGGAACTCTGGTAGGACGAGTATTACTATCTAATGCAACAAAGGTGTAATACGCATCATTGCATTTATACTTAGTACGGGTTGGAAGATTTTCTGCCCATACTTCCACATAGGTTTCTATCGAAGTATTGAATGTACGAGTTACTTTGGAAGTAATTGTAACAACATCTCCTAATTTGATGGGATTGAGGAAAGATACTTGGTCAACTGAAACGGTAACTACTGGACGTTGAGCCAGTCTTCCTGCACTAATCGCTGTCGCAATATCCATCCAATGTAGAATCTTACCACCTCTTAAATTGTTCAACACATTAGTGTCATTGGGCAAAACCATCTCTGTCATAATGGTCTTGGTTTCTTCGGGCATTTTGATTTCTTCGTTCATATACAGTATTTCGTTTTGGCGGGGCAAAGGTACAAAACATTGGGAAGACGAGTTACTTATTTTATTTGTTTTATGATTTTTATTTTTGGAGCGAAGGGTGGAGGGCTTCGTCGTATTGGAAAGTCCCGCTATCCGTTCTTATTCGTGTTGCCAACGTTTTACTAAGCCAACGCTGCTACACGAATACCACTTCTATCGGGGCTATTTTGAATGGTCTAAACGTTGAGAATGGTTTTCGGTTTGTTTTGTGCTTGGGGACGACGGGACGTTTTACTATTCTTTACTTGGTTTTGGGACGACGGGACGTTTTGACTTTTGATTTGAATATAAGTTTGTTCGCTTAGAAAAAGTATTCGTAACTTCTCGTACGATCGCCACATTCTCTGACACGAAGAAGTACTTTCCTCAACCATCTAGACCCGATGGTAGTGGTATCACCAATAGGTGTTGGCAAAAGGGTTTGGGCGGCTTGGTGATAAGAACGGACAGCGGGGAGACCCGTTGCGATGAAAGAGTAATAACCGTTCTCTCCTAATCCAAAAAAGGAATAGGATTTTTAGATTTTTCGGGATTAACAGGATTTCAGTTCTTGAATCCAAACGCCCTTTATACTATAACAGATGTCTCCCAATAAAAAAAGCGATGACAATATTGCCACCGCTTTCGTTCATTCATTCCAATATTTACGTTGGAAAATTTTGAGACAGATAAGGTCTGTCCCTATGTATTTTTTTTGAATTATCTAAAAATCTCAATAGAACCTCTTGGGCAATCTTTGGGGTCTACGCCTTCAATATCTATCGCATAGAAGTAAGTTCCAACGGGTAATGCCTCACCATTGTTTTCCCAAGTACCATTCCACCATTCACCATCGGCACCATAGTTATTTTGATCAAAGACCACATTGCCCCAACGATTGAAAACTCTTACCCAATTGTTGCGAAGTTCTTCACATAAAACCAATTCGGGAATTTCCCAAAACTCATTGAGTCCATCTCCATTGGGTGAAAGTCCGCCCATTATCCCCTCTCTAAAATTCTCGACATCACATCCTGGTGCATTAACAACAACAGTTCCTTTTCCGCAAAGGCTGACCTCATCATTGTAAATATGGTAGAAAAATTCATCTGTTCCAATGAAAAATTCACTAGGTGTATAAATAAGATTGCCTGTTGTAGGATCAGCCACTACGGTTCCATTACTGGGACTATTAGAAAATTCTATTTCTAAAGAATCTCCTGGTGTATAATTACCATTCCAGACATCTATCTCTACTGATGTACCAACATCTGTATAAGCCGTATCATTTTGGGCTGGAGTGACTTCGACAAAGACTTCTCCCCACATATCCAAACCATAAGAATTGCAAACACGATAGAAAAATTCATCTGTTCCTACAAAGAAATCATCGGGTGTGTAAATAAGATTGCCTGTTAAAGAATCTATAACAACGATACCATGATCCGGTAAATTTTCGGCATTGTTGGAAAGTTTGATCTCTAAATCATCTCCTTGTGGATCAGAATCATTGCTCAAGACATCAATGACTACGGATGAACAAATATTGGTAGAAACCATATCATCTACTGTAATAGGAGATTGGGCTGGTGTGACTTCTATAACGACTTGTGCCAACTCACAACCTAAGCCATCTATACAGATTCCGTAGGTAAATCGGTCTTCTCCAACAAAACCATCATTGGGTATATAGGTAAAAGTACCATCGTCATTCAAAATCACAGTTCCATTTTCTGGTTCTTCTGAAATATATATCTCAAATGAATCGTCATTTTCTGGATAGATGTCGTTGGCTAAAACAATTATATCTAATGGGGTACTTTGTAAAGTCGTGTCGTAATCAATAATGGCAGCTAGTAGGTCATCTACTTCTATAATCACTAAAGCGGTGTCACATCCTAAAGACTCAACACACATCACATAGGTAATGGTGTCATTTCCAATAAAACCATTGTCAGATTCATATTCAATACCTCCTGTTCCTCCAACAACCATTGCATCTCCATTATCAGGTCCGTCTATAATGTATAACTCGTCTACTGTAGAAGGTGTATCATTGGTAGTCACATCGTATATGACAGGGTTTCCATCTTCGGCTGTCTCATAATCATCTACGGCTTCTAATCCATCTGCTACATTGATATAAACCGTTACAGGTCCTGTACATAAACCAGGACAAGGATCATCACACATTCCTTCATTACAGAAGCTCGCATCACAAGTTTCAATAATCAAACTATCCAATCCAAAGAAACCAAAATCAGGAGAATAAATATAACAAGAGTCTCCTACTTCTGTTAAAGTACCATTGGAAGTCGATAGTATCAATTCAGTTGTGAATACGTTTTCCCAAAATCCACCAATATCAGGATCATCAATATCTAAACAGAACTCTAAATCCAATCCTTGTATGGCATTTATTTCAGTAGTTCCAATAGTAGGAGGATCATTTTCAGGATAAATATGATAATTGACAGTAATGGTATCGCACGCTCCTTCTGTATCACAGGCTTCTAATATAACAAACTCTGTCAATCCGATAAAGGAGGGATCTGCTTCATAAATCAAACATTGATTGTCGTCAACATAAATATCATCTGCAAAGGTAACATCTCCTTCTTCCTCAACAGGATATAAGATAGTTAGTACCAAATCTTGCAATTCATCTTGTGCGTCCTCTAATTCAAAACATGTGATTTCAACGGTATTATTTTGCATATTGAAACAAAGATCATCTACCCCAAAGGAAGGAGGTGTATTATAGACTGTCATACAAAGTAACAACGTATCACATTGAACGGGATAAGCGGTATCACACACGACCATATACACTGAATCTGGACCTGTAAAGCCAATATTGGGAATATACAAAACAGAGTCAGCAGTCACTTGTTCCAATACACTATTGGGTGAAGGAATAAAGCTAATGTTCAACATATCATCGCCTCCACTATCCACATCGGGATCAACAATATTCGGTAAGATAATCATCAAGCTATCATTTTCAATCACCCATTCACATTGTTCATCAATCGAAACGCCTAATGAGTCTTGCCAATCAGGTCCACCCAAATCACAAGTAAATACATCCACATTAACAGTATCTACATCTACACATCCAGTAAGGGTATCTGTCACCGTCAAAATATAGGTTGTATTAACCGTTGGATTCGCAAAAGGATTGGCAATATTGGCATCACTTAATCCTGCAATAGGCGACCAACTATAAAGATCTCCTCCCATGCCTTGTAATTGCGTAGAATCTCCTAAGCAAATTTCTTGATCTAATCCTGCATCAGCAAACTCATCAACTACTGTAATAACAATATCGTCAATAGTTGAACAAGTCGTTGGTTCAGCATATTGAACGACTAAGGTATAAGTTGTGCTTACAGTTGGAACGGCTGTTGGATTCGGACAATTGGTGCAGCTTAATCCTTCAGGTGGTGACCACATATAAGAAATCGCTGGGGAGTTATTTAAGTCCATCAATTGGATGGTATCACCTGGACACAAAACAAGGTCTGGTCCTAAATTGGGAGAAGGCTCAACTTGAACAGTAAAAGTCATCTTGACTCCTTGACATTCATTGTTAGAGCCTGTATAAACGTAAGTCGTCGTCGTATCAGGTGTTGCCATCAAAGTAAGTCCTGTACTCAAAGTATCCGTTTGCCCCTCAATAGTCCATACATGCTCACACAAATCTGTCTCAGCAGTAATTGTAGCAGTATCTCCTTGACAAATAAATTCATCTCCTGACAATTCCAATTCTACGTCTACTAAGGATACTTTATCTATATAGTAATAAGCTGTATCATTCGCTGGACCACCTGGAATATCTAAAACATTTAATTCATTATCAGTAATTTGATAAAAGTTTCCAAGTGTCAAATATCTGTAACTACTATCTGCAATAAAAATAGAGGAAATCTCTACCCAACCTGGTTGAAAGATAATATCAAAAGTTTCATTTACAGCTTGTGGAGTCAAAGTAGTTGGAGCAGCAGTCACCTCATTGGTTGAGAAAAAGGCTCCTAACTTATCAATCGCAAATCCACTATTGGGTGAGATATGAACTTGAAAGCTAAAACAGTATTGTTCTCCTACTTCTAATGGAACAGGTAAAGTGGTACCAATATATTCACTATAAGGACTGCCTTCGACATAAGCGACAATTCCTGCATAACCAACTCCATCAAAAGCACCCAAATTGCCATTCGCATTATTAGGTACACCCGTCACTCCATTATCAGAACAAGCATTGTAAAAATCTGGACTTCCTGCAAAAGGCGAGTACCAATCTGATGCCGACTCTATTTCTCCCAATTCTTCAGGACAATCATCAAAATATTCAAAGCTATGATTAACAACCAAATTGGAAGGTGAGCAAGGGTCACAATCGGCTGAAACAACAACCGATGCACTATAAGATTCAATACAACCACTTGGATTGGTAATCGTCAAAATTGTATTATAGGTTCCTGCTGAACTAAAGTAATGCGCTGTACTTCCTTCCGTTACTTGATCCACTAATCCATCGCCATTAAAGTCCCATTCAAAGGTCGAACCATCTTCCACATTATCCGATTGATTGATAAAAATAACGGCTTCTTCAAAACAATTTTCGACATAAATAAAAAATGGCTCTGGAACAGCCGACACATTCAAATTGACGGTATCAATGATGGTACAAGCTTCGGTCGCTCCATTAACTGCCAATACAATCTGTCCTATATCTTCTGCTGACCACTCCAATACATTGTCACTTCCAATAATGACATCGGGATCATCTGCAATATACCATTCATACCCACAAAAACCTTCTGGTGCAACCAATGTTACCACATCTCCTGAACAAGCAACGGCATCTTCTACGGTCAAACTAGGCGCAACGGTAATCGAAATGTCATCTAAGTAATAATAAGAAGTCAAATGATACCCAAAGTCTGTGATTGCATCGGGATTATTGCCCGTAGTCGTATTGGCATCATTGCTAAAGTTTCCAATCGTCAAATACTGAACAGGCGATGTTGGTGTAAAAATTCCACTGATGGTTATCCAATCTTGTGTTTCTACAATAACTCCATTATCATTGGTAATTTGAGGCGTAAATGCCAAATTATTGGTTGTATTTTGATTGGGACTATTGGTAGAAAAATAGGCTCCCAACTCTTCCACACCAAATCCTGTATTATCCGCTAAACTTACATTGAAACTCACACAATAAGACATTCCTGTATCCAAAGGTTCGATCAATTGGATACTCACATATTCTCGATAATTGGGTGCATTTTGACGATAAGCGTAAAAGCCTAAATATCCATTACCCGATAAGGCATCTTGTTCTCCAAAATTATTGACAGGTACACCAGGAAAATCATCTGGGCTACCGCTTGGTACACAAGTATGAAAAAAGTCCGATGTTCCCAAAGTGGGTTGAAACCAGTTTTCGACATCGCTCAAAGTCGTCGCTGTCAAACTATCTGGACACATACCAAACTCTTCAACATCTCCATTGGGTACAAAACTAAATGGATTCAAACAAGGATCACAATCGGATTCGATAACCACTTCATTGACAATAGATCTAAAACAAAACTCATTATTATAAATCGTCAAAGCAACTTCATAGGTTCCTGCTTCTGTAAATACATAAGTCGCTGCACCTGCCGAAGTAGACTCAATCGTTCCGTCATTATTAATATCCCACTCATAAGTCGCATCAGGCAATACATTTCCCGACAGATCAATAAACTGGGTGATACCTCCCACACACGCATTATCAACCGCAAAATTTACCTGTGGAGCAGGTACTGCATTCACATAAGCTGTATCTCTCACAAAGCAACTCCCAATCATTCCTTCGACAATATACTGTGTACTTTGGTCAACCATCGTACTCAAAGTCGCTTCTGTACTCAAAATATCACTTGGATTATCTATATCATACCAAACATAATCACTTGCACCAGCCGCATTAAAACTCACAAAGTCTCCAATACAAACAAACTGTGAATCTACTCCCGTAACCAAGTTTTCTTCTATTTCCTGCACCGATACATCATCAATAAAATAATAGGCATCCAAAATATCTGGCGCACCTGGGAAAGTTCCACCTCCTGTTGTATTGGCATTACTAAAGAAGTTTCCAATACTCAAATACTGATAGGCTTGGTCTGCGGTCAATACATCCGAAATCACCTGCCACTCCGTATTTTCCACAATCACATCATCCATATTATAAATCTGTGGCGTAAGATTCAAAGCCGTTCCACCATTCGTCACATTCGTTGGAGTCGTAGAAAACAACATCCCCAATTCCTGAACTCCATAAAAGTCCTCATCCGAAAGACTCACTCGAAACTCCACACAATAGCTTTTGCCAATTTCCAAAGGACTCGTCAAAGTTGTCTGAATATAATCCCGAACCTCATTCTCTCCAAATGCCACAATACCTGCATACCCACTTCCCGTACTCGCCGTTTGCGTCCCAAACGCATTACTCGGTACACCCACATCTCCACTTGTAGAACAAGCATGAAAAAAGTCTGGATTTCCATCCGTAGGCGAAGACCAACCAGTCGCATTAGGCAACTGATCCAGCATAGTAGGACAAGTTGTAAAGTCCTCAAAACTAGGATTCGGAACCAAATTTTGGGCAAATACAGATGACGCACAACAAAGAAGAAAGAGAATACAGAATACCTGACTAATGTAGCTTAGTTGTTTCATTATTAAATTAGTTTTATGGAATATCTTTATTAGGAGAGAACGGGAAATGCTTCGTCGAGCAGGGTCTCCCCGCTATCCACTATTATAAATGCAGCCAAGCTTTTTTAAACCAAAGCCATTGCATTTATACCGCTACTATCGGGTCTAGTTGGTTTTAGACACCACCTTTAGTGACTGAACAAGTTAAAAATGAATCAAAAAAAGTTTTTTATTAAAATGTTGGTTTACCATTTATTACATTTCTTTAATCAAATCAGAACTGAAAAAGAAGCGTTGGCGATGCTCAATTACTGGTAGCGGGGCGATGGCGTTGCGGGTGGAACGTATGATTGAGCAAGATTTTATTCGGGGTCGCCCAGACGTTTTTATCGACTGAAAAATGAATGCCTGTCTGGCGAAGACAAGGAAACGAACAGTAAAACCATACACAAAATGGTTTACAAAACCTCTACACAAAGCACTTTTTTAATCTGAAATTTCTGTTAAAACCACACATACGTCTATTCAAATCCTATTTACTTTATTGCAAACTAAAGAAAATACAGCAGACCCAACCCCAAAAATCATCATGACCCCACAAGCAACATCCAGCCTCACCACAGGAGAGAAAAAGGCAAGGCAACTTCCAACAAAACCAACCTCCTCATAATCAACCACTTATCACTTGGCATTTAAAACATTACTTCAAACAGTAGCTTAATCTGCAAATATACCATATTGCTTACAAAATTGTAGAATCTAAGACAGTATTTTTACAACATATTCAAAAAAAAATGCAACAAACACCACATTCCCTCATACACAACAAAAACGCACCACCCAAACCACAAAAATTCATGCATTCGTGGCAAAAAATCACACAAGAACTAAAACCCCACTTTACTTCATTCTTTAGGATGAAGATCACAAAATCACTGCTGTCCTCCTAACTTTCGCCCAAAATACTGAACCATAAAGTCACTTTTAGGGTTAGAATCGTCCTTTTTATCAATCGGATTGCTGGTTCAGCCTGTGCATAGCAATCCGATTGAAACGACCTATCTTTGTTTAGATAATCCCCCATTCTGGCATAATCCTTGCGAAAAGTTATATATATTTGCATCAACATAGCTTTTTAGGTCATAATTTTAAACTGGCACTAATCCATACAGTCCTAAACCAATTAGCCCTGATAGCAGTGGTATCGCTGTGAAGTGGATCATTCAAATGATGACTTGAAGTCACCATTTGATTGTGCAAGGCTAGAGAACAGCGATAAGAACGAATAGCAGGACTTGCCATTACGACGAAGCACCCAACAGTTCGCTGCTAAAAAATAAAAAACCTTTCCATGAGTGATTTACTATACAAAGAAGGACATGCCCTACTTATTGGCATCCAATATAAAGGAACCAACATAAGAAGTCTTAACACAACAACCAATGATGTCAAAGCCTTATCCGCACTTCTACAAGACAAGCAAAAGGCAGCCTATCCTCCTAATCAAGTAACAACCTTACTTGAACAAGAAGCAACTACCCAAAATATCTTGGATGCCTTAGATGATTTAGCTCAAAAAACAAAGGAAAAGGAAGATTCTACCGTCGTTATTCAATATTCAGGACATGGAGGTGTACTAGAAGACACTACTTTCTTTGTACCTTATGATTTTGATATACAAAGCTATACAGATAAAAATCTTAATAAAGATAAAATTGTCGCTTCTCATCAATTTGTTGAAAAACTCAATAAGATCAAAGCCAAACGTTTATTGGTCATTTTGGATTGTTGTCATTCAGGAGGAATGACTAATACAAGAGATTTGGAAATAGAAAATAATAACTTTTTAGACAAAATACAGAAAGAATTGTCCCCTCAAGGACTTATTGAAGTAGTGGAAGAAAGTAATAATACAAGAAATCTCAATAAGGTACAACCTTCAACAGGCAGAGTAATCTTAACCTCCTGTAAAGCAGAGGAAAAAGCCTTAGATGTTAGTGTGAATAATAAAAATGGCCTATTTACAGAAGCCTTATTAGAAGTATTAGGAGGTCAAGATAATTTTGAAAAAGACGGCTATGTAGATATATGGGATATTCAACGCTATTTGACAAAAGTTGTCCCTCGAAGAGCCTTAGAATTGGAGGCTCATTTACAACATCCTGTGGTTGCTAGTATCGAAAATTTGGAAGGTCGCTTTATTGTATGTGCTTATGATAGAACAAGAAGTTTGCAATCAAGTGGACAAGCTACACCTTCACAAACCAATAATCAAATAACTCATAATGATAATAATATGGATGAAATAAAAAGAAAAGTTGGCGAATTTGTAAGCAAAAATAGAATTAAAGATTGTCTAAATTATCTTGGTCAACAATTACCTAGTGATGGACTTATTAAAGAACTAAAAGGACAATTTGAAGAAAATGAAAGAGGCAATAGTCGAGGAATTCTTAGTAGAGATAGTTACAATATAGAACATAGAAGAATTGTTGCAAAAATTATGGATAATTATGGGTAGCATAACTGATGCAAAATTTATTTCGGCTCTTAGTTAAGTTAGCTTTTTCCAGCTAAAAAGCCGTAAAGAAGTAACCTTGTTTGAAGGCGACTGAAAGGAGACAAGTTTGGTTACTTTAGGTTTTTTAGCGCAGCAAAAAGCGTTAAGACTTAACGTAAAGCCTTGATTTTTGCTTCTTTTTATCAAGAAAAAGAAGACACTCACCTACCCCATATTCTGCGCCACCAACTGATAAAAGAAAAACCCATACATACACAACAGCAGCACACCCGACCACCAGTCCATCCGCTTAAAACGAAGCACCAAAAACAGCGAAAGCGTCGCCAACAAAAACAACGGAATACTCAACGAAAGCACCACCGAAGGAATATCCAGCGTACTCAATAAACCAGGAATCCCCATCACCACCAGCACATTCAAAATATTGGAACCCAACACATTACCAATCGCCATTTCCGTCTGCCCCTTCCGCACCGCAGCGATACTCACAAACAATTCAGGCAAAGAAGTACCCAATGCCACCGCACTCAAAGCGATGATTTCCGTCCCAATATCCAAGATTTCAGCGATTTTAATAATGGCCTCAATATTGTACTCTGCCGAAAAATAAATCCCTGCAATACTGGCGGCCAATATCAAAAAAGGGGTTACTGTCAAAGATGGACGATCTGCAATTTCTTCTGGCGTATCATCCGCCTTATCCAAGCGATATTTTCGGATATAAGAGAATAAATACAAGGCTAACCCCACCAAACATGCACAAGCTTCTATGGTCGTAAACTGTCCATCCCAAGCGCAAAATGCCAGTAAGCCTGCTGAGCCAATCAACAAAGCCGCATCACTTCTCGAATACTCCATCCTCACTTTATTTCCCTGACTAATCAGCAGAATCACGCCCAAGACCAAAAACACATTGGTGATATTAGACCCCACCACATTGCTCACCACGATTTCCGTCGTCCCCTTTTGTACAGCAACAATCGAAGAGGCCAATTCAGGAATCGAAGTTCCCAATGCAACAATCGTCACACCAATAATAAAGGATGGGATCCCCAAAGCCAAGCCTATTTTTTCGGCAGCTTCAATAAAATAATCCGCCGATTTGATCAAAAAGAACAGACTGACAGCGAAAATCAATCCCCATTGTGCTATTTCTGGCATTATTTTTTTTTATATAAGTCGAATACAAGCAAGATAATCAGACTTCTACTTGCAAATCGAAAACTTTTCAATTGTTATTTTTTCTTTTTTTAGGAGAGAACGGTTATTACTCTTTCATCGTTATAGGTCTCCCCGCTATCCGTTCTCATTCGTGTTGCCAACGTTTTTCTAAGCCAACGCTGCTACACGAATACCACTACTATCGGGTCTAGGTGGTTGAGGATAGGAACAAATAGTTCCAGTAAATAGGGACGAACTGTTCATCCTTTACATGTTGGGACGAAGGGACGTAAAGGGACAATTGATGATTCATTAATCGAAAACTCATCACAAAAAGAACCGAAAAACGTCCCATCGTCCCAAAACCACGAAATGAACCGAAAGCGTCCCATCGTCCCAAAACCACGAAATGAACTGCTCTATGGACTATTGACCATCGACTATGGACTTCTCAAAACCACGAACTGAACTGCTCTACGGACTATTGACCATCGACTATGGACTCCTAAAACCAAGACGCAGCAAAAAATCAGACACTCAAAATTTACTCCGTCACTCTATTGTCATAAAATATTTCATGGCAAAACAATGACACATTAACAATCATTATCCTTTAAATTGCTCTAAAATCAGCAGAAACAGATAGAGCTGTTCTTTATTCCAACCCTTAAACAATCAGAGATATGAAACAAGTTCAAAATATCATCAAATACTTTTGTATTTTTTGTTTACTTCCCTTTACCCTATTAGCAGGCGATGATGACATTACCTATACCCTTTCAGGCGGCGAAATTACGGGAAAAATAATAGACAAAGAAACCCAAGAGGCAATTCCTTATGCAACTATCCAATTATTAAATAATGGATTGACAACCAGTTTTACAGAATCAGACGATAATGGACTCTATACGCTCAAACCTATTCCACCTGGGAAATATACCCTCAAAGTCTCTTATCTTGGCTATACCACCTTTGAAATGGTAGACATTTTGGTACAAAGTAATCGAAGCATTGTATTAGATGTGGAGATGGAGGTCAATAATGCGTTATCTACTGATGAAGTAGTGATAATTGCTAAAAAAACTTGGACAATCCCTTTGATTGATATTGGTAATGCGGAGGTCGGAATGGGCTTGAGTAGTAAGGACTTGGAGAGAATGCCGATTCGGAAGCCGAGTGATATGGCGACGCTGGCGACAGGTGTTACCCAAAATGAGACAGGACAAATACAAGTACGTGGCGGAAGGGTTGGAACAACTCTTTACTTAGTCGATGGGATGCGAGTCAATTCTATCAATGGTATTCCAGCTATTGCCATTGACCAAATGCAAGTGATTACAGGCGGGATTCCAGCAAAATATGGAGATGCTACAGGAGGTGTTGTTATTATTACCACTAAAGGCTATCGCTCACAATAAAATAGTTTTTTCATACAAACATTTGTGCTCTCCAACCTTCTATCCAATGTATTTACTTGGGTGGGAGGTTTTTTTCTTTTTTTACCACATAAATGATTTAAATTCTAAGTTTTAATCTCTAAATTGGATACCCGTCTAAGTTTGCCATCATTTTACACTCAAAGAAAAAATGAATCGCTTCAATCGGATTGCTACCCACGCCAAGAAGAGGCAATCCGATTGATAAAGAGAAAGGGGGCTGTTAATATAAATCAATCGGATTGCTGGTTCAGGTGAAGCATAGCAATCCGATTGAAACGACTTACCCTTTCTTTGATTTTTGGCAACTTTCGACGGGTAGCCTCTAAATTCTAAAGCGGTTCAGTTACTATAGATTGAGACCTCAACGACCTAGCCCTGATAGGAGTGGTATTCGTGTGGGTGCATTGGCTT